>JAHWKM010000010.1 GCA_019347895.1 Candidatus Parcubacteria bacterium
TTTAAAGAGAATTATTTAAAAAATAAAAAATGATAAACAAACTAATCGCAAACTTGGCTTTCAGCCCGAATTTAATTGAGGGTATAGACTTTTATACCAAACGGTTGAATCAGGAGAGCTCGATTAGAAAACTAGGACTGATATTCATTGTACTGGCGATGTTGGTACAAATGTTTGCCGCGGCTGTACCCCCGGAAAAATCACTGGCGCAATCGCCGGATAACGATGTAATAGTTGGCGGTGTTAGCAGCATGGGACAGCTCCAGAGCAAATGTTACTCGCATTCCAATGTTAGGGCGCTATTCGCTAGATTCGGCTTAGCTTGCGGTGAAATAGAGACCAATAAGGTTCTTTCCGGCGGAGTAGATCATATAAATATTAATTTTAATTTTCAATATCAAGGATCGCAAGGAACAAGAACCGTAGGCAGGACAAACTATAATCATGCGGGTACTAATAATTTGGGGAGTTTTAACGGGACAACCTATTTCAGCCGGCCAGCCAACGTATGGAACGGCGGTACTCCGGCTTACTTTCTTGGCAAACACAAGGGCACAGACAATAATTACTACTACGTTTGGATTATAAAAGATTGCGGCAATATTGCTTACCGTCCCGCACCGTCCCCCCCGTCCCCCAGCCCAGCGCCGGCACCTAAACCAACGCCTGCAGCGGCACCTGTGCCCGCCCCCGTGCCAATCCCTGCCGTCGCACCGGTAGTTACGGCAGCGGCACCTGTGCCCGTTCCTGCAGAGCCGGTAACTTGTAAAGATACCAGCTCCTGCAAACCGCCCGAACTAGATAAAGAGGCCCGCAATATTACTCAAAACCTCAGCTCGAGATTAACCAGCTCGACAAAAGCTAGAGCGGGCGATGTTATTGAATACACTCTGACAACAGCCAATAAGAATGAGGTTGAGCTTGTTAAATACGATATAGAAGACAATATCGGTGATATTTTGGACTACGCCGATATCGATAAATCTTTCTTGTCCGAGCAAGGCGGAAGTTTTTCAGCGGACAAAAAAACGGTGGCTTGGACCGATCAAACTATCGCCGCCAACAGCAGCTCAAAAAAAGTTTTCCGTGTCAAAATGAAAAACCCTCTGCCCGCTACCAACCAGCCGAACGCCACGGCCCCCGATTTTGACTGCCGGATGGAAAACAGCTATGGAGCGCCTACCGTTATCCAGGTGGACTGCGCTGTCGTCAAAGCGGTGGAAACGCTTCCCAATACCGGTCCTGGTGAAACTATCGGTGCTACTTTTGCCGTCACCTTTATAAGCAGCTACTTTTTTGCCCGGAGCCGTTTACTGGCGAAGGAATTAAAATTTATAAAAAAAGACCATAAGTTCGCCGGGCGCACAAAATGAGCGAAAAAATAAAAACTAATGCTGAATATAGCCCGGATCAACAAAAGACCGAACGCTTCGATATCTCCTCTAGAAAAAACGAGTCGGTTAATGTTACTCACGAACATCAAGATAGAATAGGGGAAATACGCGGTACGATAGAAAAATCCGGCCATACATCGGAAGAAATTTCAAAAGACCACCATAGAGAAAAGCCACCTGAAGCCAATCTCCGGCCCGTCCAAATTGGTTCGCAGCTGCATTCACAAGCTTTAAGACAAAATCTTAAAAAGGTTCAATCGAACCTTCCGGTCTATCAGCGTCAATTCAGCAAATTCATACATAATCCTAAGGTTGAAAAATTAAGCGACGCGACCGGAACTACGATAGCCAGGCCAAGCGGACTTCTTTTTGCGGGTATATTTTCTTTTATAGCCAGTCTAGCGGTATTAACTATATGCCGCTATTTTGGCTACGAATATAACTATCTAATCGGTTTGGCCAGTCTAGGCGGCGGATTTTTGGCCGGCCTATTTTTAGAGGCATTCTTAAAGATAGTAAAGAAATTTAGCGCCCGCTAGTTGACCGTTAGCTATGTAAATTGCCTTCCCGGTCTATATAGATGGTGTCTTCCTTGTCTCCGGCGGGCGTTAGAACCTTATCGTCTCGGTTTATTTTAAGCTCTCCTTCGCGTTTTGGCTGCAAGGTTGAAGCAGGAGTATTTTGCGGCTGGAACGGCTTGGGAGGAGCGGGTTTTGCCATTGGGACGGAATTAGGTGCAGGCGCAGGCGTAGTAGGAGCAGGAGCAGGCCGCGGAGCGGGAGGCGCCTGAGACCGGGCTGGAGCTGCAGGCTGACCTTGCCGTCTTTTATCAAGCCATTGATCCAGGAAAGATCCGCCGGCTTTAGCGTTTAGAGATTGAGCGGATTTAGCGCTTGACGGCGGTTGGCCGGGTTTCCCGAAGGAGCCTGAGCTCACGCCTGACGGAGAAGCAGGTAATTCTTGGGTTTTTAAGCGGCCGAAAATTTCTTTCTCCACCACTTGCCTCGGGCGGCCAAATTTGGCTGCTGACAGCTGCTTTAGGGCCCCGCCAAGCTCAGGATGAGGATCCCCTAGAGGAGGCAGGGTTGCCATACTAAAAGGCTGGGTAGGAACGCCGGATATTAATGTACGTACAATAGTGTTGTAATTAGGAACTCGAAGCAAATCATCACCGTCAAACAGGGGCTGGAAATACTTACTCAAGGACTCAACGTCGTTTTGTCCTATTCTAAAGGCGATAATCGTACCCATGTTTCCGAAAACCGCATCGCGGATCTCTTCGGTCAGCTGGGTCGTAAACTGGTTGGCTACTATGAGGTTGAGGTGGTATTTTCTGGCTTCGGACATAATGGTGGCGAAGGATTCGGTTGAAAAGTTTTGAAACTCGTCAACATAGAGGCAAAAATCTACCCGCTGGCTTTCGGGTATGTTAGCCCGGCTCATAGCGGCCGACTGGAACTTCATCACGAACATCATACCCAACAGCCGCGAGTTTAGATCACCCGTACGCCCTTTAGAAAGGTTAACTAGCAAAATTTTCTTATTATCCATGATGTCGCGCAAATCAAACGCGCTATGTACCTGGCCAATAATATTTCGCATCATGGAGTTGGATAAAAAGGCGCCGAATTTGGAAACGAACCAGCTGACGACTTCGCCAAAATCGTTGGACCTCTGGGATTGCGGCATTTCCTTTTGCCAAAAATCTAGCACATTCTGATCGGTCACATCCTTTAGCTTCTGGTTAACATATTCTTTATCCCGAAAAAGTTTTGGAATATCGATGAAACTCCCACTTTGTTTACCCGCCATAACTGTCAGAGCGGCATTTCTAAAGAGATGCTCGTAGCGGGGACCGATAATCCCCTGCCGCTGCGGATCGTAGAGCTTATAAAGCACGTTGATGACTTCTTGGATAACAAAGTCTTTCTGGTCGTCGGTTTCTGCTTCGAAAATATTTAAACCCATAGGGTAATCAGTATCCGCCGGACAGAAATAAATAACGTCCTCGGCCCGCTCTCTGGGCACCATAGAAAGCAACTTTTCGGCCGTATCGCCGTGAGGATCTATAAACGCAAAACCATCGCCGTTGATCATATCCTGCAAAGCTAAATTTTCGAGAAATACGGACTTACCTACGCCGGTCTGCCCGACTACGTACATATGCCTATGGCGGTCAATATCGGCCAGCCTGATAGCTTTTTTGGTTGAACGAAAGATATTGTAGCCCAGAAGCAACCCTTTGTCGGGCATGTTTCTCGGCCCGTCAACCTGCTTAGAATCTTGCCGCGTGACCTGCGAAGTCGGGATATCGGTTTGCTGCGGAAAATGAAAAATTGTAGCCAGCTCTGTAGACGATAAAATATTTTTATTATGCGCCGGCGGGAAAAACCGCAATATATATGAAGTGACGAAGCTTTCAATATCTTGGGCGGGCGTATACTTGAAGCCATTTCTACCCGGTGCGTCATATATGGCAAAGCTAGCGATCAAATTATTCAGCATAGATTGCGACTTTTGAGCGATATTAGATGAAGTTATAACCCTTATACTCGTCTCAAAACCGGCTTTATTAGTCTTAGCTTCAATTGCGCCGACTATAGATTCCTCGTGCGATGAAAGCGGCTTGTCACTTGATCCGCCGCCTTTTTCTTCTGGCGGTTTCCAAAGAGCGCTCAGCGCTTTACCCAGCCATTTTAACGAGTCTATATCAAACGGCCCGCTCGTCTTACCTTCTCTTTTCTTTTTTGCTATTTCTGTAGCTTGCTTGCGCCAGCTATCCGGAGCCGGCCTGATTAATATCTGCACGCCGGCGCCGTCTTCTTTATCTAACGTTGACAGGGCATTAAGCAATGAATTTATGGGGTCGCGCTTCAAGTCTTGATAGGTAGCAATAGGGTAGGCGAAATCTGTTTTAAGAGTGAATTCTCCGCCTAATGTAGCCGATATGCGCCCGACACTGCTAAAGATATTATAATCTTCAGCTTCCTCTAGCCTTGCCGTAGGGTAAGAACTGACAACCGCCTGTTTAACAATTTCTACCAGCCTTATCGGAACTGCCACATAAAATTCAATAAAGCCCTTATAGCCTATAATTTCAAAAGACAAGTGTCTCTGCCCGTAAAATTTGTTTTTGAAACCCTTTTCCCACGTGCTCGCGATGATGCCGTACAGAATTTCAGCCTTAGACAGATTCTCATCAGTAACATCCCTAACATCTCTTTGTCCCACGTCCGTGTCGTCGCTAGGCGGCGGCAAATGGATCTTTAGTAAAACCATTTTGAGACCGCGTTCGTAACTTTTTTGTTCCCTCAATACTTTTCTGGACTGGAAAAATATTATCGGTCCTGCTATTAGGCCAATGAAAATAATCGATGCCAGTACTGATATTAGTGCTTCCATTTAAAAATAAAACTCCGTTTAGTCAGCCGCAGAATTAGTATCCTTGTTGTATCTCTTTTTCATATAATCAGCCTTCATTTGTATTATGGCCCGCTGCTGCTCGTAGGGGTCGTCTTTGGTATGCTCAACGATTTGCTTAGCCCTTTCCACCCATTCCTTTTCAATCAAGTCTGAATCCGCTGCCTCCTCCGGCACTGGGATATTAGTAATCAACGCGCTGTTTGACGAGCTCTGGCTGTCATCGCTAGGTAAATTTTGTGCTTGGGGAGGCTGGCTGTTTGCGGCACTGTTGCCTGCAAACGGAGCGCCATCTTCAACCTTTGGTAAATTTACAGGTTTATCGTCTGGGTCCATATATTCTCCCTCTGTTGGTTAATTATAGCAGAAATATATGCTTCCAAAAGCTCCATCTGTCAGCTAAAACTTCAGCTTTTGCCACTTTCAAATCTGAGTAACAGAGAGATACTAATTAGCTCTTATGTTTTTAGCTGAAATTTGCTTATATAAAACGCCAGCATTATTGTGATCGCCACTGAAATCAAGCCATCCTGGAAAGTAAGCTGGTCAATTGATCGAAGCAATAAAAAATTTACGACGATAATTGCTAACACTGCGGAAAATATCTTAGTTTTTGCTGTATTCTTCTCTTCTAAGAAGAAATTTATCAAAAACTGCGTAAATATATATATCATAAATGTAATTATTAAAAACGGCACCAATAAAAAATACAGGGGTGTATTGTCTGGATTAGTCGAAAGTAGAAATCCTGCAAGAAAAATCGTTAAAAATAATAAAAGACCAATTTTTATATTCATAAACATTACCGGTACAAAATATTATATTTCATTTTATGAAATAACAAACCCCGCACGTGAATGCGGGGTTCATATTCTAGTCTTAGGCAATATAATCCGCTCTTTAGGTATTACTTTTTAGCGTTTATTGCCGTCGACTTTGACTGACCGCTCAAACCTGCTTACTCGCAAGTTATGAGCGTTGTTTTTGTATGTTTTTATTTTTAACGCTACAGTCAGTACTGTACTACATATCTATAGCAAAGTCAAGAGAGTTTATAGTCTAAGGCACAACATACTCTAAAAGTAATGAAATTTCATTGTAAATTACACTATTAAAGTAGATGTAAAAAGTACTATGTAGCTAATGAAAAATGGATTATTAATGAATAAAATAAGTTTTTTAAATTCTTCATTGGAATCGGATTTAACTAAAACAACCACACTCTTATTATACAAATTAAAATGGCGTGAAGTTAAGGATTAATAATAGCTTTTCTCATGGTTAAAGCATCTTCGCAAGCACACTGGATTGGTTTTTGGCACTTCCGCGCAAAACAAAATATTCTACGGCAATTACGCAACCGTGGGCCTTAAATATTCCTATAGACTCCATGACCAAGCGTTTTAGGCTTATTCGTTATTTGCCTACTTACTGCTGCAGCAAGCCGGCCAGGAAATAAGCATTAGTACTATAAGGCTAGCTTACATGCAGAGTTCGTTTTTAAAATGAATATATTTTTCTACGTATTTCTTAAAGTATGGAGGTTTTATGACATCCGAAAAAATCTCTAAGACCTAAGAATAGATTTTACGCGTAGAGATGTTTCGAATCTTGACACTATAGCTTGCACTTCGAGACACGCTAAATCTACTGTATTAAAAAATGTCTGTATATATTTTATGTCTGCAGTTGCAGATTTGTTTATTAAATTTAAAAGCTTTCTGGGGGCTATATACATAATATATGAGACTCCCTGCCCATCCTCTTAGATGCTGCCCGCATGAACTTACTTTCATGTACTTAAACAAGTGCGTTTATTTAGTGCGTGTGCTTCACCCGCAGACTTCATGAAATATTGCTAAAATTATTTTTTGAAGGCCGGGCACAAGGTTATAAAACTATAAGTTTCGACAGTCTTTAATCTTGCCATTTGCTAGTTTATAAAAAACATAAAAAAATTATTCAAAAAGTTATTGACAAGGCTTAAGCAGTATATGTAATATAGGTATAGCACTTGAATAAAAAAAGTGCTCAAAAACAAAAACTTCTCTGTAAACAACGGCTTCTCGCAAGCCGTTGTTGCATAACAAGAAACCAAAACCTAAAATCCAACACCAACATCAAATAAAAATAAGCTCTGGGAAAATCGACCCGGGGCTTATTTTTATTTGTAGAATAATTAATAAACTAGTATATAATTATCCAATATTTTATGAGTCGATGTATAAAAACAATCCTTGGCGGCAATACAGGGTCTTTTGGAACAATTGTTGAAGTTGAATGCTATCTTTCGAATTCCCTGCCCAATATAGTTATTGTCGGCGTGGCAACCAAGTCAGTCGACGAAGCAAAAGAACGAATACGGGGCGCTGTGGCTTCCAGTGAAATTAAGCTGCCCAAAAAGCGTATTACTATAAACTTAGCACCCGCCGATATACCCAAGGAAGGTTCAAGCTTTGATTTAAGCATGGCACTTTCTATTATGCAGGCGGCCGGTTTAATAAACTATCGATTGGAAAAATATATAGTTATAGGCGAGCTTGGACTTGACGGTTCTATAAAACCGGTCAGAGGGATAATCGGCAAGATATTAGCCAGCAAGAGACTGGGGTTTAACAGATTTATTATTCCAGAAGCAAATTTTGAACAGGCTAGGTTAATTCCAGATATTAAGCTGTTCCCTGCGGCTAGTTTGAAACAACTGTATAAAGTTCTCTCTGAAAACAGAATTGAGTCGCTGCAGGTTAAGAATGATAGTCCCCGAACGGCAAAAACTAATCTAAGCGAGGATGACACCCTGTTTGAAGACGTATCGGGCCAGCTTCAGGCCAAGAGGGCTTTATTGATAGCAGCAGCCGGGCACCATAATATATTATTAAGCGGACCTCCTGGTACGGGCAAAAGTATGCTAGCGAAAGCTATGAAAACTATTATGCCGCCTCTAAGTTCGCGCGAGATGCTAGAGATAACCCATATACATAGCCTCGCTAATAGAGATTTCGACAGAATTATTACAGACAGACCGGTAAGAGCGCCTCACCATAGTTCCAGTCAGGTTTCTATAGTGGGCGGAGGCCAGCAGCTCAGACCGGGCGAAATAAGCCTTAGCCATCACGGAATATTATTCTTCGACGAGTTACCGGAATTTAGCAGATCTATTCTGGAAGCACTAAGGCAACCTTTGGAAGATCGAAAAATAAGCGTAGCAAGAGCTAAGGACAGCGTCGACTTTCCGGCTCATTTTTTATTGATTGGCACGGCTAACCCCTGCCCGTGCGGATATTACGACACCAAAAAAGAATGTTCCTGCATGCCTAGCAATATCTTGCGTTACCAGAAAAGAATTTCAGGCCCGGTGATAGACAGAATTGACCTGTATGTTGACGTGGAGGAAGTAGAGCATACCCGCCTGCTTGATAAAAAATACCGGGAGCAAAGCAGCCAAGAACTAAGGTCAAAAGTAGTAGAAGCTAGAAGAAAACAATTTAAAACCAGAGGCAAGCTAAATAGCGAGCTTAGCAGCAAGGAAATGAAGAACTTGAGCAGACTAACGCCGGAGGCTAGAGTTTTGCTAAACCAAGCGGCTGCTAAGTTGAATTTGTCAGCTCGCGCCTATATGCGCTCCCTCAGGGTAGCTAATACGATCGCTGATCTCAGCGACAGGGAAGAGATTGGTCTGGCTGAAGTAACGGAAGCCTTGCAATACAGGAAGAAAACGGTTGTTTTATAAATATTTTGACCCGTGCAAGCAGACTTTTTACTGTCTTCAATTATGTTGAAGACAAGCATTTTCATAGAAAATGCTATAAAAAGCCCACTACAGGGTTGACCCCTGTTTTTTAATCTGTTAGTATTACAAACGAAGTCTTTTCGATAAGGAGATTAAGCATTAGCAAACGAACCCGCCTCAACGGTGAGATCCGGGCGCAAAATTTACGTGTTATCGACAGTAACGGTGACCAGATCGGTGTATTATCGCGCGAAGAAGCCCTTCGTGCGGCCTACGATCAAGAGCTGGACCTCGTCGAGATATCGCCTAATGCAAATCCGCCGGTAGCAAAAATTGTTGACTGGGGAAAATACAATTATCAGAAGACCAAGCAGCTTCAAAAAACCAAACGGAGCGCAAAAAGCCCGGAGTTGAAACAAATGCGTTTCGGGCTCAAGATAGGCGATCATGACCTCGGAGTCAAACTTAACAAGGTCGAAGGCTTTCTCGAGAACGGTCACAAGGTAAAATTAGTAATATTTTACAGAGGCAGAGAGATGGCTCATAAAGAGATCGGCTTTCAGCTGGCTAACAAAATCCTGGAGATTCTAGGAGATAAAGTTATTGTCGAGCAACAGCCCCAACTTTCGGGCAAACAATTAATATTAGTTATCAGGAGCAACACCCATGCCAAAACTTAAAGTTCATAGCGGTACGAAGGACAGAATACGGGTAACCAAGACTGGCAAGGTTTTGAGGCGCCATTCAACCTCGAATCATTTTCTTCAGAAAAAAAGCACGTCCAGAAAACGAAGGTTTGCTGGTTTTGATAAGATTGTTGGCAACAGTAAGAACAACATTAAAAAGAAGCTTGGAGTCTAAGATGAAAAATCCGAAATCAGAAACTAGAAATCCGAGACAAATCCGAAATCAGAAACTAGAAATTCTAAATGTTTCGAGTTTCGTTTTTCGAGTTTCTAGTTTGTTTCGAGTTTCGTTTTTCGAGTTTCGTTTTTCTAAGCTCAAAGGAGCGACACAATGAGAGTTAAGCGCGGCCAAGCGGCCCACAAAAAGCACAATAAAATCCGCAAGGCTACCAAGGGAATGTCCAGAGCTAACCGAACCAGTGTTAGGCGAGGCAAGCAAGCCATAACCCGAGCACTGGTAAACGCAACCCGCGACAGGAAAAATAAAAAAAGAACCTTCAGGGTTCTTTGGAATACCCGGATTAATGCGGCGGCACGCTTAAATGGCACAACTTACAGCAGATTTATTAACGGCTTAAAGAAAAACAATATTTCATTAGATCGAAAAATCCTGGCTGAATTGGCAGTAAATGAGCCTAAAGTCTTCAGCGAAATAGTTAAATCTGCCAGCAAATAGTAGAGATTCCGCACTATCATTAATAATTGATTGCTTCAAATGATGGTATATTTATAATAAATATGTTTACAATAATACTCGCTATTATTTCCCTGCTGTTACCAGCATTCATCTGGTGGTCTCTACACAAAACAAAGCATTGGCCACCTGTCATACTCTCCCTAATAGCTTTGGTAACTTTCTGGGTTATTACCTTTTGTTTTCTAGTGTACTACGATATATTTTTGAAATCGGATTGCAATGACTGTGAACAAGGGGCAGGGTTAGGGACCGCATATGTAATCACTCCGATATTTGCTACATACCTCTGCTTAGTTTTTGTTTTTAGTGTAAGTTGGACTATTGGCCGAATTCGTAAAAAATAAAAACACCTATCTCTAGGTGTTTTTTAATGTCAGATTGTCTATAAGCCGGGTTTTGTGCCTCCAAAATTGGAGCGCCGATCATCTATCTAGCCCTGAAATTACTCGCAGGGTCAAGCGGTTATTATAGAGTGCTTGCGGCGGGACACCTTATGCAAACATACTTCCTTGCAGCAGACAGGGTTTACCTCTTTTGATAGTCACCTATCAAAACTGTGAGCTCTTACCTCACTCTTTTCACCCTTACCCAGCACCTGAGATGGTTCAATCTTACGATTGATAACTTTTGCGGGTTAACGCCAACCATCTCAGGTGCTGGGCGGTTTGGTTTCTGTGGCACTTTCCCTAGGGTTGCCCCCGGTTGCCGTTAGCAACTGTCCTTCCCTATGCTGCCCGGACTTTCCTCCCCGCACCTAAAATCGCTCAACAAAAACCGAGTCTTTTCTTAAGTTCAACTAAACCGCGGCCAATTGTGGCCTTGATTATGTTGATAAAATCGCTTCTTTAGATCACTTGCGGATCCTATGTAGAATTGCTCATCTTTAAAACTCCGCAATAGATACACATAATGCATAAAGCGATTTTATCATAGCGATTTAAGGTGCGGGGCGATCGGCCAACAATCTGACCTTATCTTATTATACATTCTTTTCAGCCGCATCAAGACATTCATTGACCATGAAGTCGGCTAGTTTATTATTTTCCCTCAATATATGCTGGAAAGTAATCTCGCTGAAATTTTTTTCTAACTCTTTAACGACATGGTAGTGCGGTGCTAATTCGGCATTTTTGACCTTATATTCGCCTTTTATCTGCTTAATGATTAGCTCGCTGTCCATAAACACAGCTAACCTTTTAATACCAATTTCTTTTGCTAGCTCCAAGCCTTTTTTTATCGCCTGGTACTCAGCTTGGTTGTTGGTAGTTATACCGATATACCTGGAGGTTTTGATAATAACTTCATCATTCTCATCCAGTAAAGCTATGCCTATAGCAGATGGTCCTGGATTTCCCCTGGAACCTCCATCAGTATAAAGTTTCGCAGTCTTCAGCTTGTTATCCTTGCCTCTGTCGGCATTGAATAATTCATCGACTCTAGCAGCAAAATCTTCATCCTTTTTAGTAACCGTACCCCCTGCTGAATGCGTTGAGAGTTCTAGTTCCACTGTATTGTAAGTGTTTGTAATTGTCGGATGATGATTAGCCCGTTTGGCAATTTCGGCCACATTATTTATAAATTCAATAGCTTCATCAAAATCCTTGAACTTAAATTTTCTATAAAGTAATTTTTCTGTTTTTTGCCACATATGTTTATACCAGTTTAACCTACTATTAAAGCAATATAAATGGTCGGCTAGGAGCGATTAATCTTGAACAGTTAGGCGCAGTAAGTCAACATCTGCTTTGCTTACGAACTTTTACAGGAGCTTGGACTACGCTTGCTCAGTTTGCTCTTCCCAAGATATTCCAAGCCCCACAGTTTCTACAGCTAATCCCTCGGGAACAGGGAATCCATCTCTTTCAAAACGTTCCTTATTATTCGAACGATCGCCAAATTTCGTGACTTTATAACCTACCTCAGAAAAGTATTCTAGCAATTCGTCTCTTAAACCTCTCAATTCGTGTACTTCTATTGGTCTGTGTACCGCTGTAGAGGAATTATAGGGATATATTGTCTGCCAGCTTTTCACTGTTCGCTCACGCCCTAAGCCTTTCTGTTCTTCAATATCTTCTTCTATCTCTTCAACTGCTGGTCCGAAAGATTCGGCTATAGAAGTTGCAACTCTTGCATCTCGTTCTAAACAAGCTTGTCTGTCGGCTACCCTTTCAGCCCTTACGCGAGCTGCTACTTCGTCAGGGTGAGCTTCAGACCCGCTGGCTTCATGTCTCTTTTCCCCTAGTGTTTCGCTTGAACCTACCATGATCTACTCCTATCTGTTGTGCGGCTCCGTCAAATCTTATTAAATCTTGTCCAAGTATCTGCTTAGAAACAAGCATATCCGCTTGCTCGTATTAACTTATATTATCATGTTAATGCAAGATGTCAATAGAATCGGCTAGGGGCTCATCCTGGACAATGCTTTTGTTTTCAAATGGTCGGGGTGACAGGACTTGAACCTGCGACCTCACGGTCACCTCCGGCGACCCCGAAACTTCACGATTGGCAACTAGTGGCCATCGGAAGGTTTCCTTGCGAATTGCCGCTGGCAATTCTCACCCCAGCCGTGAATCAAAAATTCTGGTCAGGGTGAGAAGACTTGGACTTCCGAAATTCTGGTCGGGGATACTGGATTCGAACCAGCGACCTCACCACCCCCAGCGGTGCGCGCTACCAAACTGCGCCAATCCCCGAAAGCTCTGTAATTATATCAGTTCAAATCCAATATCTCACGGTCACGTTCCGCCCTCACCCTAGGCCGCACGCTTTACCAACTAAGCTACACCCTGATTTTTGTAATATTTCTGGGCTTGCACTTGAGTGATAGGTGCAATTTCTCTTTGAGGAATGGAACGAGCCGTAAATGAGTTACGGTGAAGTGAATCCCGCAAAAGAAAATTGTGCCTGGTGCCAAGAAGCCGAAGGTGCGGCCAGCTTTGCTGGACGGCAGTTTGGCTGGTGCATGTACCAGAAACGGACCGGCTTGATTAACTTGGCAAATAACCAAGTGGGTGATCTCATAAAGCAACCACAGTTGCTTAGAATATTGATCTCCCTAAAAATCAACTATTCAAGATAATCGTCTGCCGGCTACCCGCTCCTAGCCAGCTTCTATTATAATCGGCTCATCACGGCCGTGTCTGGTGTATTATCGGCTACAGAGCCTACCGATTACAGCAAGCCGCCAGCCGCCGCAGGCATAAGGAAGTCGTATATTGCCCGAGTGATGCTGCGTATTACACTGAAAATTCCGGGGAAAAATAAAATTACCGCCAGGATTATAAATACTCCGAACTGTTCAAGACTGGCCATTATTCTCTGCACCGGCTCCGGCGCAAAGGCATAAAACAGTCGAGACCCGTCAAGGGGCGGAATCGGTATCATATTAAATACGAACAAGATAATATTAATAAATATAAAAGTGATGATAATAGTCCCAAGCAGCGTACCGACCGCCGGCGCCCCAAGCAGCCAGTATACAGCGGCACCAAGCGCCGCCAGAATAATATTGCTGATCGGCCCAATCACACCGACTAAGGCGGCGCCGAACTCCTCAAACCTGACGCGCGCCGGATTGAACGGAACCGGCTTGGCTGCCAGGAATGGAAACCCGAAGACTATCAGCGTCAGCATCGGCATCAATATGGTCAAAAAGGGATCGATATGTTTGAGCGGATTAAGGGTAATGCGCCCCTCCATCTTGGCGGTGTCATCGCCCAGCCAGTTACCCATGTAGGCGTGCATCATTTCGTGGATTGAGATGGAGATAACCAAAACGACCATTAAAATCAATAAACTAAGGACATTTACGTCAAACATTCTTAAATATTATAACAGCAACGTGCCTGCGGTTGCTCTTGCCATCGTTTATCAAGCTTAATTAATTTTAAGGATCTTCTGCAGGGTTGACTCTCCTCTGTTGCTAATATACAATTAGCCTCTATGCAAAAATGTGACATCACTGGGAAAGGCAAGCAATACGGCCATAATGTTAGCTTTTCGCTGCGCCGTACGAATAAAGTTTGGAAGCCAAATCTTCAGACTAAAACAATTATAGTTGACGGTAAAAAAATTAAATTAAAGGTGAGCGCGGCCGGGATCAGAAGCCTCAAGAAAAAAGGCCTGCTCGAGCCCGGCAAAAGCCAGCCGCAGCCCTAAGCGATAAGCACTACGCGGGTGAATGCAGTGCTTAATACTTACTACTGCTGCCTTTTCAAAATGACAAGGCGCGTACCTTCGGCAAACTCTCTGCCTTTTATTTTCAGCTCCTCCAGCTCTTCGGCCGGCTCCATGGAAAAGGTCTTGCGTACACTTTCCAGATCGGCCTGGGGCACTTCGTATTTTAGAGCTTTGTCGTCGTAATGCGTTGGGATGACCAATTTCGGCTCAATCTTTTTAATCAGCTTTAAGGCGCCTATCGCATCAATGGTATAGCCGCTCCCGCCAACCGGTATTGTCAAAATATCCACCATTCCTATGGCTTCTAGCTGCTCGTCGCTTAAGTCCGGGTAGATGTGCCCCAGTACGCACACCCTTACATCGTCAATTATTAGCCTGAAGCAAACTGCCGATTTCACGTGCTCTTCATCGATATGGGCTCGTGCGGCCACCCCTTGTATTGAGACGTCCCTGATTTCGTATTCCCCCGGCGTATCAACCAAAAACTCACTTTTTGATGTAGGCGACAAAAGCTTTTTAGAAGTTAAAATTTCAATATCGGTCGGCTTTGAACTGCTCTTTTGGCCAAGTTTTTCCAAGTTGTCATCAATTACAACGCTAACTTTTTTAGTTTGTAGCCGAATGCAGTTACCGCCAAAATACTTGATCTCCACTATTTTTCCTTCTTCGGTATCTTGTTAGAGTTTTTCTGCGGCTCTTCTTCCGTTAACTTATCGCTTAACAGGCTGCTTCTATCTAGCAAAACTTGTTTTTTAGACTCTAAAACGCTTACTAAAAACCTATCATTTAGTTTACGCCGGTAGTCGAACTCACTGGTTGTCATAACAACGTAGCGTATTTCCTTGCCTTCCTTCTTTTCTAATTCGGCTACATATTTGCCGAGCTGGGTCTGGTTTACATCTCCGACAATCAAAAGATCCACGCCGCTTTTTTCATCTCTAGTAAATTGACCCGTGAGAATGGCCAGGTCAACTCTTCCCAAGGTATTTAGCGGATCCTTCTCTTCAGATTCATCGGTATCGGTTATTTTGGTTGAACCGAATATGGAGGCCAGGGCTTTATAGTGCTCGTGCTTTTGGTTTACTTCGTAATAAAGTTTGTTATTGGTATTTTCCGAGGAAATGATTCCGACGCTTAAAAGGTTAGACAGCTCCCTGCGAACAGAATTGATCTGCTCGTCAATTTTACGTGTAATTTCGCGTACATAAAAAGACCGGTTGGGATTACCGTAAAACATTTGTAATAGCTTAACGCGAGTTTTCGACCCAAAAAGTTGCTCAATCACAGCGGTTCACTCCGTTCACCTTTTGAGAGGGAATTCTCCCCTCCGGGCGCGCCGGGCGCGGAATAAATCCGACGCTCGGGCTGCTCTCCCCAAACTACAAAAATTTGCTCAATCACCTAGATATTGTACCAAACTTTTCTAAGAAGTCCGCTACTTGTTTTTCAGCCTCTGGGTAACTTTTTATCCATTTGGTATCTTTGTTTCTTTTGAACCAAGTTTTTTGCCGTTTAGCCAGTTGTTTATCGTTTTGAATGAATCTCGTTTTGGCTGCTTCAAAGCTAATCGTACCGTTAATGTATTCAGCCAGTGCCCTATAGCCGGGAGCCAGAAGCCCGGGGGCGTCTGGACCGTACTTTTTTATCAGACTTCTTGCCTCACTTTCTATCCCTTGACTAAACATCAGCTCAATTCTGTCTTCAATTTTTCTGTCTAGCTCTTGCTTGGCAACTTCGATACCTAAAATCAACCTGTTTTTTTTCAATGGTTTTCGGTTATTAAACACTCCCCCGCGCTCCACGGCGCGGGCTAGATGCCGTTTGTTGTTAAAGTTAATTTCCTCTGGCGAGATACCGATTTTCGTAGCTTCGGCTTGAAGTTTTTTAATTTCCGTCGCCTCCAGACGGCTGCGTCTGGCCGGATCGGATTTATCAGAAAAATCAAAGTCATACATTAGACCGTCAACATAAAGCCCGCTTCCGCCTATCACTAGGGGGATTTTATTGCGAGACCGAATATCATCTATGGCTTCGAGCGCGCACCGCTTAAAATCAGCCGCCGAAAAATTCTTATCTGGATTAATCAAGTCCAAGCAATGATGTTCTACTTTTTCTTGATCTTCAGGCGTCGGCTTGGCCGTGCCTACATCCATTTGCTTATATATTGTCCGGGAATCAGCGCAAATTATCTCTCCGCCATACTTGCGAGCTAACTTCATGGCCAAGGTAGACTTGCCGCTGGCTGTGGATCCGACAATAGCAATTATCGGCTTGTCGGCTTCCATAGCAACTTCTCTATATCAATAGTATAATTTTGGGCCACTGTAACTCCCTCGGCCTCCAAAGCCTTTTTATGGCTTTCCATGCCGCCAGGGTAGCCTCTGGCTAATCCGCCTTGTTTATTAACAACCCGCTGCCATGGCAAATCCGGGTCGCCAAAATGAGCTATACCGCCCACAATTCTCGCAGCTCTTGGATTTCCGCATAAAACTGCGATTTGGCCGTAGCTCATTACCCGGCCGCGCGGTATTAGCGACACCAAATCTTGGACACGATCCTTGAATTCGCTCATTGCTAGATGGAGGATTTATTAACTCTGCCTTTGGCTTCGTTGTCCACTGTTTTGAGAAAGTCTTCAACTGAAAGTTCCGATTGTACCGGTATAACCACCAGATCGTTCCGAATTCTCGGCGCAACCCGGCCGCTGTTTATTTCTTTCTCCCCGACTACCAGTACGTACGGCACCTTTTCTACCTCGGCATTTCGGATTTTTTTGCCTACGGATTCATTGCTGTTATCAACTGTCAGCCTAAGCCCTGCTTCTTTAGCTTGCTCAAGTATGTTAGCGGCAAATTTGGTTGTCTCGAATTCCTGATTAACCGTAACAACTCGTATCTGTTCCGGTGCCAGCCAGATAGGGAATTTTCCTACTGTATGCTCGATATAAACCGACAGAAATCTTTCAACCGACCCAAGCAGAGCTTTATGGATCATAACCGGCCGTGTTTCCGAACCGTCTTCGGCGACGTATTTTAAGTCGAACCTTTCTGGCTGGACAAAATCCAGCTGGTCCGTAGCGCATTGCCATTCGCGCCCTAGCGCGTCAAGCACCATAATGTCTATTTTAGGCCCGTAAAAAGCGGCTTCCCCTTCGGCTGTTTCATAATCCAGCTGGTGTTTTTTAGCCACCCTTTCTAGTATTGCCTGGGCGTCTTGCCAGAGTTTTTTATCGCCAAGGTACTTGTCGGAGTCATCTCTAAAAGACAGCCGGGCGCGAAACTTCATATCAAGCGCGCTATACATATCCCTAACCATTTCCAGCACCGCGTCCATTTCTTGCTCAATCTGGTCTGGCCGACAAAATACGTGAGAATCATCAATTGAAATTGACCTAACTCTAGCCAAGCCGTTTAATTCCCCCTTCTTTTCATCTCTGTACTGAGTGGTGGCTTCCATGTATCTCTGCGGCAAATCCCGATAACTTCTAGGCTTGGCGGCATAGATTTGCACATGATGAGGGCAATTCATAGGCTTCAGTACAAACTCATCGGATGTTTCTTGGCTTTGTACTAAAAATAATTCGTCGCCGAATTTATCCCAATGACCTGACATTTCATACAGCTCTTTTTTGGTTATATGAGGGATACTTACCTTTTGATAGCCGTGCTTGGCCTGTAATTCCGAAGAAAAGTTAAGCAGCTCTTCTCTTAAGACCGTCCCTTTGGGCGTAAACAAGGGCAGTCCAGCGCCTACCAGGTCCGAGAATACAAACAGGTCAAGTTCGCGGCCTATTTTGCGGTGGTCGCGTTTCTTGGCCTCTTCGAGCATATCTAGGTGTTTTTGTAGCTCTTTATCTGTTTCGAAGGCTACGCCATAAAGCCGTTGCATCTGGGGATTCTTTTCATTGGCCCGCCAATAGGCCCCCGCCACGCGCATCAGTTTGAAGGCGCCGACCTTGCCGGTAGTTTCCACATGCGGGCCGCGGCAAAGGTCAATAAAACTGCCGTTTTTATAAAATGACACTTTGCCCACCTCGACATTTGTCGAGCTCACGCCGGATATACCGGCCGGCAGTCCCATCATGGATGTATCCAGCTCTTTGGCTAGTGTAGTGCCTTCTCTTTTTAGGTCGTTGAGCAACTCTTCCTTGTATGGCTGTTTATTTTGCTTAGCCCAAGCAATACCGGCATCTATTGGCTGCTCTGATCTTTCGAATTTTTGGTCTTCCTCGATAATTTTCTTCATCTCTACCTCAATTTTGGGGAAGTCTTCTTCGGAAATTTTTGTTTCGCCTAAGTCAATATCGTAATAAAATCCGTTTTCCACCACCGGTCCGACGCCGAATTTAGCTTCCGGCCATAATCTTTGCACGGCTGCGGCTGTAATATGCGCCAAGCTATGTCTCATCGCTTCCAAACCATTGGCCGCGCTGTTTTGCTGATCTTTTTTCATATTGCTCCTTAAATTAAAGACACGCCCCTATCAAAAATATTCTCGCATAATATTCTTGATTGGCGTGTCTCGGTCCCGCACTGTTGCGGGAGGTTCCACCTTGACAATGGAGCTTCTTTAACAAAGAAGCCTCAACTCTTGCCGCATTGGTTCTCGTACCTCTGCTGCCACTCCTACGGAACTCCTCGGCTGGTTAGACCGCATCATAGTTCAATACTTGAAGTTTAACACCTAGATAGAAAAAATCAATGCATTCTAGCTTTTGCCGGTAATTAGTGTCGGCTTACCCTGATAAAATAAAAAGCAGCCTAGTATTCTCGCAATTGTACTCGGCTGCAGTTCTTCGCGAGCCTTCTCGCCATAAGGCTAAAAGCAGCTCGCAAAACCCACCCACATATCCTGATATCATCAGGAGTAGAGCTATCATAGCAAGGTTAGTATTATAAGGCTAGTAATAAGCTATTGTACTTTTTACATCTCACCTGTGGATACCTTCAACCTTCATCGGCGTAGTTTTACTTTGGCCGCTATTTAGGCTATTATCTTACCTGTTAAAGAGTGATTAGCTTCCGCCGCCGCTATGCTTCGGCGGACAGGTATTTGGCTAAATTAACAGAGTATTTGGGCACGTAGCTCAGTTGGCTAGAGCGCTTCCTTGACGTGGAAGAGGTCGGGGATTCAAGTTCCTCCGTGCCCACCAGAGTGCGCAGCAGGTGGGCGATATAGTATATCGCCCACCATATTGACTGTATTTCTAACTTATGTTAAGATTTTTTCGTTAACGAGGACAGAGTTTGAGTATCAATTCAAAGAAGGTGCTCGACGGATTTAGGCTTTTTTATGAAGAAATAGCTCCGTCGAAACCTATGCGCCGCATACGCCGAACACGCACATTATTATAAAATAAACTGTTTTTTTATAAGCCAGACTGTTTACACCACCGTAATCGCTGGCTTTTATGTTTTTACGCAGGTTTCGCAGATTTTTCCACTTGTAATTTTACCAGCGTAATGACAACATATTGTCATGATTTGTGTATTTTGCGGAAAAGAAACTAATGTAGTTAATTCTAGGCCTGGCAAGCGACACCCTTCCGTATGGCGACGCAGGAAGTGCGACTACTGTAAGGCGGCATTCAGCAGCCGCGAAAAACCAGATTTTGCCATTTCGGTAAGGGTTAAAAAGCAAGCGGGCATCTATGAGCCGTTTTTAGAAGATAAACTGTTTATAAGTATCAAAGAGTCGCTTTCGCATAGAAGTGACGCGCTGGAAGCCTCTAGGCAGCTTACAGATACCATTACGGCTCAAATATTTCCCCTTAAAGGTGGCTACCTAAAGCCTGAAGAGATCATAGCCACAGCTTATGCCGTAATCCGCCGCTTTGACCGCGCCGCCGCCACTTACTATAGGGCTCATCACAGGTTAGAAACTAGGAAATAGTAAATAGAAAATAGCAGTGGCAATTAACGCCTGGAAATTCTTTTCCTCAGATCTTTTGCCCTAATCCCTACTTCCTAATTCCTATTTTCTAGTTGCTAATTTCTACTTCTTCACGGCTTTTTCGGTAACATCAAACTTATCCAGGTATTTACCCAGAAATAACCTCGTCTGAGAATTAAGCGCCGCCGAAGAGCTGTAAATAATGGTTGAAAGAGGCAACATCAGCCACTGCAGCAGCATTATCACATTTCTGTGGCGTTTATAGCGCTCCGGCTTAGGCGGCAACGATTTAAAGCTCAAAAACATGGTAATAATCAGCCCTATCATAGCCACCCGATGAATATAACTGACAATATTCGGCAGCTGGTTAGCCGCGATATCTTCGGGATTAAACAAAACCGGTATAAAGGCGGAGAACGTAATCAGCAAAGGCGCGGTAGCCCAGCTAAGATGGCCTTCCATTAATCTGGCTATTTTGGAAAAAAGGTCAAACTTAGGCATATTTTTTCTATTCAAAAAGCCTTTGGTTATTACAAAAGGTATATCAGAGGCGCCGTAAGCCCACCGGCGGATTTGGATAAATTGCATTCTCAGCGTACGCCTATAGCCCTCAGCCAGCACGGCATCCTGGTAAATTGGTATGTAAATCGGGTATGCCTCGTGCTTGCCGTCATAGCGGAAATAAGTCCGCCAGAACTGGTGTCCATCCTCTACTATGGTTCTTACGCTCCAAAAATCAGTGTCGATCAACGCCCGCATATTTTGAGCGTGCGAGGAAAAATTGCGTATTACGTGCGGTCGCATGGTCAGAATAATATTCCAAAAGGAGTTGCCTGTGGCAATAACCCGCATCAGGGCCGGCGCGTCCCAAATATTATTGGTATACATCACAATCGGCTGAAAAGATATGTATTTGGGTTCCGGGCATAAACAGTAGGTATAGGTTAAAGCCGCCAGATAATTTTTATGCGGACGATTATCAGAGTCCAAGGTAGTGACTATTACCTGGTTGGGGTCGTATTTCATTATTTCCAGCTTTTTTTGCATTATCCGGCCGGCGTGAGTGATATTCCCGCCCTTGCCTATCACCTCGCCCGGGATGTCTTTAGGGTGTTCGATGGCTTCGGCAAACATAAAATGGTCTTTGTATTCTTTTACTAAATCTTTTGCTAAATTTCGACTATATTCCGGCCCTCTTTCCTCATATGCGATAACTAGCATCACCTTCTTCATATCAAAGTTGGATTTAATGACGGATTTAATTGTTGGCTCGACGATGTCCCGGGATTCGTTATAGACCGCGACTATTAATAAATGCACGACCTCCTCGGGCTTCACAAGAGCCGGCTGGGTTTTTAGCCGCTCTATATTCTGGGCGTGCCATTTAGGGTTTTTTACTGTTTTTGTTCGGTTTTGTACGTCTTGTATCATCGAAGTCCAGTTATATTTTTGATGGTGCTGTGTAATTCTCCAGCCTTGGATTACCCTTACGTTAACCGCAGCAGCCCGAATAAACCAAACCAGCAGATAAGCCAAAACAAATAAGGCCGTGGCCTTGGGGCTAATCTGGCTAAGGATTATCGGCGTGGCTAGCAATGACCAGCTCATAATTGCCGGCAGGCGCTCTAAAAAGCGGTAGGTTTTTGATTTTGTTGATTTAAACGGAATTTCAATATTTTTCATTAGTGCTTAAAATTATTAGCCGCTTAAGTCAAGCTCATAAGTGACCTGCTGGCAAGCAAGGCAAAAGTAAAAGTGATCAAAGCTAGTAGCAAGACAACCATCGAGAAGCTCCGGTGAATATGGTAAACCTTAATGCTAACTACCAGATGGAATATGTAAACGATTAAAGCGAAAATAGCGAAGCTGACTATATCCAATACATCTCCGGCTAGATAACCATCCAACCCTAGATTCGAGCGGTATTCCTTAATATAGCCGCCGGTATCACCCAGTGCCAGCAAGGAAGATACCGCCAATACTACCGCTAAAAAAGTATTGATGGTTAAAATCAACAAAATTAAACGGTCCTGGAAAAAAGGTTTAGGAGTGGGCATTAATACTAATTATACGATGTTATCTAAGGATCTTCAAAAAAATTGTGGTGCGGATAGCGGGAATACCTTGTATATTCTGCAGTGATGCTCGAAATAAAAATTTCTGCGCGTCACTTTGATTATCGTACCCGTGTCTCAGCAGCTCTTCTAGCTGCAAAATTACTGGTGCGGGATACGAGAAGGTTGTTGGCGCAACTTCCCTCGCTGCTCGGTAAAATCAAGCAAGCTTAATTTTACCTGCGCGGCTGCGTCCACCAAACTCGTACCTCTTGCTTCCGTCCTCCGTGGTAGTTGGTGCGGATAGCGGGAATCGAACCCGCGTCTCAACCTTGGGAAGGTCACGTCCTGCCATTGAACGACATCCGCTTTTGAAGCCGTCGACCGGACTTGAACCGGTGGCCTACTCTTTACCTGTCCGTCGTACATAACTTTGGAGCCGAAGGCGGGATTTGAACCCGCGACCTTCACTTTACGAAAGTGCTGCTCTTCCAACTGAGCTACTTCGGCATGTACTATGGAAGGCGGGCGAAAGAGCCGCTCTACCAGCTGAGCTACGACGGCTTATACCATGTAATTTGCTCGCTCAATTATAGCAAAAATTGACATATTTTATCTTTATGCTATAATTATAATATTATGCAAAAACCCGAAATACTATCAATACTACCCGAAGCACAGGGTGGACATGCAGATGTTAGGGCAGACCCAACCACAGATCGGCGGCTTTTGACTGAACAGGCGCTTTATGACAGGTTAGGCGAACGATCTCCTTGGCTGAGGGAAGCTGATGATCCTGGGCCTATGGCAACATCGCAGCCAGATACACTCACGGAAAAACGACTTGTAGCTGAAGAAGCGGCTCAGGATTTAACCCAGCGTCTCTATTAACCGTCGCTGCTGCTATTCGCCTCTAGTTGTTTAAACCAATTAAACAAATAATTGCATTTAACCCCTGTAACTGCTATGCTTTTGTTTGTCATTAGACATTACAAGAAGTGGGCTCGCCCCGTTAGAAAAGCGAGCTCACTTTTCTAACGGGGCTCGTAGTGAAGTTGGCCCATCACGCCTCCCTGTCACGGAGGAGATCGCCGGTTCGAATCCGGTCGGGCCCGCCAGTCTAAATTCTAAATAGCTTATTAGGCTAGTAGGGCCCGCCACAGGCAAATCCTGCCAATGTATTACCTTATTAGTAACTTCGGTTTGTCCAATATGTATGGACGGATACACTACATTGACTTTTGAGATAAGTAGGCATATTCTGCAAATATGAAGCAGGACAATCGCTATACACAAATTGAGGACTCGCAGATTATAGAAAAAACCGGTAAAAGTTCTAGGCAGTGGTATGAACTTTTGGATAAATTTGGCGCCCCCACCAAGACAGGGACTGAAGTAACAGGACACCTTATTGAGAAGTACGGCCTAAGTAAGTACTGGTCACGCACACTATATATTCGCTATCAATGGGTGCGCGGCCTAAGAACAGAATAAACAATATGATGGTTAGAAAATCCGCCTCCCTGTCCCGCCAAGCACAAGCATAAATAGTTCATCGAAGTTATTTGCAGTAATCAACCACGTACGTATCTAAAAAATGTTACTTCGCTTGTTATTAAGAGTAGTTTGGGCGTTCCACCAGAAATCTATGCTCTGGGACAAAGGAGGACTGTCCTCCTAAAACCTGCCCAAGTTCTATATGTACATCAAGAAGCCAGATAAATAAGCATAAGCGTTATAACATTGCGACAGCTATTGCAAATAATTCCGAAAATTATTACAATGGTACTGTATGGAAAAAACGAAATTAACTTACGAGCAACAGCGAGTTCTTAACGTAATGCGCCATTACTACGCACTTCATGCTCACTTACCCACCTTGGGGTATATTCAGAAAAAATTGGGGTACAATCACCCCAGTTCAGTGCAGTATCACGTTGTTGCCCTGCGGGAAAAAGGTATGCTCGACCTTAAGCATCGCCGGCACACTGGAAGTGTGCGTGAGGTCCCTCTCATCGGAAGCGTCGCCACCGGACCGGCAATACTAGCCGAAGAAAATGTAGAAGGTTATGTGCCTGTAGCCGAAGAAAAACTACGATCGCGAAACGCTAAATACTTCTTTCTTCGAGCCAGAGGCGACAGTATGGATAAGGCTGGCATAGAAGACGGAGATTACTTACTTGTACGCCAACAAGAGACCGCGCAGTCCCGCGATAAGGTAATTGCCCTGATCGGTGACGACGCTACCTGTAAGTTTTTAGAGTACACCGAGGATGGCGTACCAAAACTAATACCTGCTTCCACGAACGCAATGCACAAGCCCCAGGTTATGCTTGAAGACTTTTCTGTACTAGGTGTAGTTGAAGACGTAGTTAGTCCACAACGGAGGGCCGATGGTTAGCTCCTAAAGCAAAAAGCAGCGTTGGCGCGCTGCTTTTTAATTGCGATGATCCAGCCTTTACTAGAACCGCTTTTTCTATTGTACATAAAAATTTAATAACATGCGAGGCGGCGCAGAACGAGGGTATCACAATGAAGATAAATCCGCCGAAAAAACTTAAAGGTAAAAAGACAGAGGTGTCAGTATGGGCCTCGTAAATGATATATTTTTAGAGCTTCTTAGGGCCACGAAGGTATCAACTGACGCTTTGGCAGAGGCACGCAATCGGCGCGACTCTGTATTTGCAGCCGCCTTGACCTACGAGGGTGCCTACCGGACGATAAAATCAGGGTCAATCGCCCATGGGACTGTATCAGGCACTATTTCAGATGCTGACGGAGCTGTAGTTTTAAGCCGAAAACAATATCCTGATTATGGTTCAGACGGAGAGAACAAAGGCCCTAGAGAGCTTGTAGAAGCAATTACCGATGACATGCGCAACTTAGTACAGCAAAACTATCCTAACGTAGGGGTCAGCACAAACCATAAAAGAGCAATATATTTCCGTTTTTTTGAGCCAATGGAGGATGGCCAAGATCCTACGGTAGACCTAGTAATAGCCCTTAACCGTAAGGACGAGCCGGGTTTATGGATTCCCCACTTGGGACGTAACATTTGGCAGGCATCGCATCCTGAAAAGCATAGTGAGCTAGTTAAAGCGAAACGCGATGCAACTAATCACATAAGCACGAAGGTGGTAAGAATTAGTAAGCTCTATGCTAAACAATGGAAAACTCCTGGCTTACTGTACTCATTTCACCTGACGGCTCTCATGCTAGAAAGTCTTTCGTTCGGAGAATCCATAGCGGAGGGCTTCCAGGGATTGCTAACACACGCTTCCAGCACGCTCGCAAAAGGCAATACAAAAGATCCCGCAGGCGTATCCGAGCCACTAAAGCTCCCCTTGAGCCGCGAAAGAGATAAGGTAATTAAAAAGCTTAAGACTGCAGTTGATCATCTAGAAGCGGCACTCGATCTGGAAACCAGCGATGACGAAAACTTTGACGATATTATGGTCAAACTCAAAAAGATATTTTGGCAAAGAGATATCCAAGAAAAACTTGAAGACGCTGCTCAAAAAGCACTGTTAGATCGAGCGATTGCCAGAACCAGCACAGTCTCTAATTCATCGAAATTTGCAGTACCGGTTGCTTCAGCTGGTCTTGCGCGCCCTGTTATAAATGCGAGAGCATATGCATCTTCCAAAGCATCTACTATTAACCCTGTACATCCTGCGACCTGGTTTGAGGAACCGGAAACCAGAAGGATGTTTGAGTCAGGGCTTTCAGGAACTGACTTTACTGTACTTCATGCTGGTATAAGTAATGGTAAATGTATATATGTTGTGTCGATTCCAATTAAAGCATACCGTACCTCGACCTTGGTACGGATTGAATTCAATGGCAAATCAGCGAGTGTATATGCTCCTGGTTTATCAGGGTTACGGCACGTTAATCCCCCGGCTCCGGAACAATCATTATGCCTTTGGTACCCCGGCGATGGAGCGGCTCGTAAGTGGAAATTTGAGTTCGGTATCGTACCCTTACTTGAATTAGTTCGACTTCACCTATATAAAGAGATGCGTTTTAAGGAAACCGGCCGCTGGCCAGGCGAAGAGGTGCACTGAGATGACTGAGATTTCAACCATCTTTGCGCAAATTCAGTATGAAGATTTAGTAAGTCTGGGCAAGCTATTGATAGCCTCAGTGGGCATACCTCTATTGCTCTTCTTCATAAGGCAGCTGTATAAAGATTTCAAGAAACGCCAAGATAGACGCCGAAAACTTTATGCGGAAGCCTTTTCAGCCTGCATGGAATATAAAGAATTCCCTTTTGTAATTTACCGGCGGGGTAAGTCAAATCCTGAAGCAGAGCGCATAAGGATTTCCGAAAACTTAAGAGAAGTACAAAAACGAATATCTTACTACCAAGCTTGGATAAGGACCGAATCATCCTCAGTATCCGAAGTATACAATAAGTTGATTACCAGGCTCCGTGAGATTCCAGGTAAGAAAATGAATAAGGCATGGAAAGCTAAGCCTACCGAACGAGACGACCAAATGAATATAACCACACCAATTGATTGGAAAGATCTTAAAGATTTCGAAGATCAATACATTAATGCGGTTAGAAATGAGCTCCGGCTTTTTGGCGGAGTCAACATAAGGTTAAGTGTCTCGGTCCTAATGGTGTTACTGTTTTTGGCTATTCTACTTATAAGCAAGGGCGTCTAGAATCATATCACTAGGTTGCTAACCTGCTCTACTCCCTTTTATAGAGTCGCTTTAAAAAATTTGTTCTCGCCACTTAGTCCATCTAAATTTAGCTATTTCAAGTTTCTCATTTTGAATTGTTTTATCTTTAAACACACCAATTTCGGTTACTTTGTATCCTTCGATTTGACCTTCATTACCTACTTTTACCAGAAGGTATTTATTGCTATAATTTTGAATAATTGCGTGTTTTCCATCCGCAAACTGCACTGTTGCATAGTAGTCTTGTTCATAAGCCCAAAGCCGGCCAGTGGCATATGATATTGCACAGAGCAGAAATAGCGCAGCTATTATTAAAAAGAATGCCGGTTCTGAGACCTTTTCAACTGGTTGATTCCTTTTATTTTTAAAAAATTTAATGAAGGCTTTTGGGGCAAACCACCGCAAAGCACCTAACAATACAGTAATTAATATGATGGCAGCAGATAATGGGGGTGGTAATATTAATATTCCAGCTGCAAGAAGTAAAAATACTAACGCCAAGAAACGAAGGCTCTTTATCCTTAATTTACCCGACTTGTACTCTTCGTAAATAATGTAACCATAAGTGATTATTAAGATCAGGGCTGCAACTACAAAAACAAAGTTATCCAGTTTTATTTGAGCTAACTGAAATGGTACGTTATATACCGATAAATACGCGACCTCGAAAAAATAAGAACAGAGATAAGCCAGACTACTAAATATAGGTAAAAGAACTATATTTTTTTCGAGCAATTCCTTTATTTGGCGGATTTGTTCCTGGTAGTTGGGCTCTTTTCTGCTCACAGGTATAGTTTATAAATATTAAGCGCTAGGAGCAATAAATGCTTCTCGAGTCCCGAAATAGTTCCATACTTCTAAGGTTACGGACCACCAAACTGAGCTATTAATAAACAACAAAACACATATACAGAGTTTCTAGAGACTCTTTTTGTTATTATATAAACCTATGGAAAATACATCAGGCAACGGGAAAAATCATAGGCTTAGGACGCTTTTGCTGGTCGCCGGCGGGCTGGTGGTACTTGCACTCGTAGCGGTCGCCGTTTATGCATTGACCTACAAAGAAAAAGAAGCGGCGCAAACCAGTACTGCAGACTCCAGTTGCACAGACATGGCTAACACCGCGGACGTCCGTATAACCTACACCGCCAACCGCGAATTCCAGCCGTCCTGTTTGCGGGTAAAGCCAGGCACAGTGATCACCTACCAAAACGAGAGCGCACGAAAGCTGGAAGTCGGGGCTAATCCGCATCCGCTTCACTCCAGTAATAAAGAAGTCTCTGGCGGAGCTTATGTATTGGAGGTGGAACCGGGCGGATCAAAACAAGTTACAGTCAATGAAACCGGCACCAACGGTTACCATGACCATTTATTCTCGGATGCAACAGGCACTATAGTCGTCGATAGCCCAACTCTCTAGGACTAAAAAATAAATGATAGTACGACGAAAAGGCCGATTATGGCTAGTATTGTCCAGATGATTCCCATATCTTTACCTCCTGCTTAATGTACAAATGCTATCAGCGGTAACAAGTATAAGCAGTGAGAATAGTTACAAGGTTGTTTTTATTTTGCAGGTTATAATTGTTTTTGAAATGACAGATAAACAGAGGTTGGCGCTGGTAATCGCGGTTTTGGCATCATTTGTCACCTTTTTGGATGCATCGGTTATAAATGTAGCTTTGCCGGCGATATCAGCAGAGCTTGGCGAAGGTCTAACCTTGAAGCAATGGGTGGTTGATGGTTATTTAATAACACTTGGCGCTCTGATGTTAATTGCCGGGTCACTGTCAGATTTGTTCGGACGTAAAAAGGTTTTAGCGATAGGACTATGGGGTTTTGCTATCACGTCTATTTTATGCGCCCTGGCGCCAAGCGGTGCTTTTTTGATAGTTGCCCGAATTTTACAGGGTGCGGCCGGAGCATTGTTAGTTCCTAGTTCATTGGCATTAATTATCTCGGTTTTTTCGAGCGGCAAGCAAGGAAAAGCTATCGGAACTTGGACGGCTTGGACAGGGATAGCTTTTATAATCGGCCCTCTTCTGGGCGGGTTTTTAGTAGATATAGGCTCCTGGCGGCTAATTTTCGCCATTAATATTATCCCGATCTTAGTAACGCTTTGGTTGTTGCGCACACTGGAGCTAGAGGAGAACCTGGATAAAAGACCATCTGTTGATATAACTGGAGCGTTACTTGGAGCCATTGGATTGGGCGGACCAGTTTACGCCCTGATCGAGCAGCCGAATTACGGCTGGGGTAGCCCGCTAATATATGGTTCTTTGCTGATAGGCATTGCAGCTTTAGCGGCATTTTTTTGGCATGAAAGACGGACTCCAGCCCCTATGCTGCCGCTAAGTTTGTTTAAGGTCCGCAATTTCTCGGTTGGTAATTTGTCGACCGCGGCCATATATGGCAGCCTGGGCGTGCTTACGTTTTTACTAGCTGTTTTTGTACAACAAGTAGGCGGATATTCCGCGTTTGAGGCCGGTCTTACCCTTCTGCCGGTTACACTTATTATGTTTGTATTTTCGCCTTTTTTTGGCACCTTAGCGGATAAGTTCGGTCCGAGAATTTTCATGAGTTTAGGTCCGATCATTTGTGCCGGCGGTGTTTTGACATTCCTTTGGACCAACCAGTCGGTTAATTTTTGGTCGCAGATTTTGCCTGGAATATTAATCTTCGGTATCGGACTATCATTTACTGTTGCTCCGCTTACAACGGCTGTTTTAAGTTCAATTGAGGCCAAGCGGGCTGGTATCGGTTCAGCCATTAATAACGCGCTGGCGCGCATAGCCAGCTTAATTACAATTGCCACTCTCGGCTTTGTGGTTGGACCTGAAATCAATCTGGAAGGCTTTCACAAAGGCGTCATCTATATGGCAATATTGTTGGCACTCGGCGGAATAATCTCGTGCGTCGGCATCCGCAATCCTGCGAAATTCAAACAATAATCTCCAACGATTTCTTAAGAATTTTATATTTTATGGGAAGCCTTAGAGTCACACTTTCGCCATCTATAGCCAACCTTATCTTTTTGTTATCACCTCTAATTTCTATCTTCTTGGCTGCATAGCATGCAAAATCGCGGCTGTTTATTTTTCCAAATATGAGCCGCCAAAATAGTAATAGCATCTCTTTTTTTGTTTTTGGATTCAAAAAATAGGCGTACATCTCGCCTTCATCAAGTTTACGGCGCTTGGCTAAGCCTATATCGTCCAGCTCATATTTGTTATTCGAAACAACCAGCAGGTTGGTTTTTATGCTGAATGATTTATTATTAATCTTAAGTTTAAAACGATAATTCTTAATTTCGGGTATGATATAAAAAGCGGAAATCAAACCAGCTGGCCATTTGCCGATTTTATCCTGCAATGACTCTCTTTTTGTTAAAAAATGGGGATAAAAACCTATGACTGTATTGTTTAGAAAAATCCGATCGTTAGCTTTTCCCAGATCAATTTTCTTAACTCTACCCTTAAGCAATGTTTTCGCCGCTCCATCGAAATCCGTAGGGAATCCGACGTCCTTGGAAAAATGGTTAAATGTTCCCAGGGGTATAACTGACATTTTACGTCTAAACTTCAAGGCTGTATCTGCGACTGTATTAGCCGTACCATCGCCCCCCACCGCCACCAATATCGGCGCCAAATCATCGTTGGAGAATCTTTCTATGGCTAACACGTCAATAAATTTATGGGTAATATTGTAATTTTTTAGTACCTTCTCCAATTCTATTTGCTTACTTTCTTGAAATCGCTTCGCTTTGGAGTTCAGACATATTGTAATGTGCGGTTTTTTCATGGTTTTACTATGAACTTAATTACTAGAATTAATACTAAACCGCCCAGCAACCAGCCGCCTAAAACGTCGCTTGGAAAATGGGCGCCCAGATAAATTCGGGAGATACCTATCAATAAGATCAAAAACGCCAGAAAACCTGCCAGTAGCCACTTCCATGGATCAGAAATATAATTGACACATAAAAAAATTAAAAAACCCAGCACCAACAATGACGCATATGCATGTCCGCTGGGAAAGCTGTAAGTTTTAACAAGCATATTTTCAACATAAATTGTTTCTGGGCGGGCTCGCTGCGTTATTAGTTTTATAATGCTGGCCATAGGTAAAAAGGCCAGGGTAGCAGCTTGAGCAATTACTAAATTGGCATGGCGCTGCGAATAGCTAACTGCCATCACTATTACTAAAATAAATGCCATGACTAACGGGGTACCAAGGTAAGACGCCCATAACATAACTGGATGCAGCCACTGCGGTAATTTCTCTACTGCGCTAACAACTAAACGGTCAAATGTTTTTGGATAATTCATCCTCTAATTATCCCAGACTTTGTTGTAAAATAGCTTACTTTTTGGCGCTGTGAATAACTCTTTGAGGGAATGGGATTTCGATTTTTTCTTTGTCGAAAGCTATTTTAAGCCGTTTGCGCAGTTCGCCGGTAACTCCCCACTGCATTATAGGTTTGGTGGTGCCGGTTATTTTAAGAATTATGGCACTATCGGCAAAGTCTTCCACCCGTAAAAACTGCGGGGTTTCGATAATTTTCCCACTCCAATCCGGATCTTTGGCCAGTTCCATGCAGGTTTTATTTATTACCTTGATGGCTTTTTCCAAATTAGTATCGTAGCTGACACCAATATCCAAATTAATGCCGGAATGTTCCTTGGAATAATTAGCCGTGATTTCGATATTGCCGTTGGGAACGGTATAGACAATACCATCAAGATCGCGCAATATCGTGGCCCGCAGGGATATTTTCTCGACTACGCCGATAGATTCGCTGTTAAGCTGTACTACGTCGCCTACCCGGTATTGGTTTTCGGCTATTATGAACAAGCCGCTTATCATGTCCTTGACGAAGTTTTGGGCACCGAAACCCACCGCCAGACCTAGGATTCCGACACCGGCTATCAGCGGGGCTATGTTAACCCCCAGCTGAGAAACTATTACCAATAAGGCCATCGGCCAGATAAGCAGCGACATGGCTCCAATGATAATAGTGATTATGGTGTCTTCGCGTTTTCGTTCTTCTTCATAACTTTCTTGGCCGTTGCCGCGGACGGCTTTTTTAACGGTCTTGCGGACCAAGGCTCCGCCAAAAATACTTACTAGCCAGGCCCCGGCCAGAACTAAGACAATAGTTATAATCGTCGCTTGGTTGTCCGAAATCCACTCTTCCAATATCATAAAATCCGTTTTGTTATTAATTGTTGTTACTCAACTGCCAGTATAGCAAAACTTCCGGCTATTTATTGCCGCTCAAAAACTTTCTTACAAAATTTACGAGCTTACTTCTTTTGGAGCAGGCTGGAATCTACTCCAAAGTGTGAAAGTCCTATAGAATAAATTTAGTGAAGGAATCAAGCTCCAAAATAGCGTTCGATAAACTCTTGAATATGCTGCCTATGCTTGAAAGGACCACTAAAAATGTAAGTTTGCTGGGCGGCACCGGCGGGGGCTGGCCGGCCAGGCTGGCCTTTAACCCCTGCGGCATCATAACTCTAATGGGTGCTGAAGCCGCGCCAGACAAACTGATACGTTTTATTAACGAGCATAAAGGTAAGCTCACCGTTGGTTTTATTAGTTATGATTTTGGACTGCACCGTCAAGGAGTTAAAAGCGCTAAATCTGATGATTTAAACTTACCGGACATATATTTTTTGGCTTACGACAATTATCTTGAGGCGGTTGGTGACCAAATAAAAAACGTCGGCGGGCCTGTTCCTTTGACTAAAAAATCTCCAAAAACATTCGACGCCATGCTTGATGATAATTTCCGCGCAACAATTAGTACTGATTCTTACAACGAAATGTTTGATAAAATAATCAGCTATATAAAATCCGGTCATGTATACCAGATTAATTTGACCCACCGCTTGCAAGGCGCTTCCCGCCAAAATCCGAGAGTGCTGTTTTCGCAGATGGCAAAAAAAAATCAAGCCTCTATGATGGGATACATCGAGGGGGAGAATTTCGAGCTGCTTAGCGTATCCCCCGAGAGCTTTCTTAAAACCGATGGCGCCTTAATCACTACCGCTCCGATAAAAGGCACGCGGGCCCGGACAGGTTTTGGCGACACCGATGAAAAAAAGCTGCTGGGTGATTTTAAAGAGCAAAGCGAACTAAGCATGATAACCGATTTACTTCGAAATGATTTGGCTAAAGTCTCTAAAACCGGCTCGGTAAGAATTACTAAGCTGCGAACCACGCAAAAGCTAACCAGTGTGGTGCACACCTTTTCGGAAATTACCGCGACACTAAAAAACGGCATTTCTCCAATTGAGGCCTTGTTGTCAATGTTACCCGGCGGGTCCGTTACCGGTTGCCCAAAAAAACGGGCGATGGAAATTATCGAAGAACTGGAACCCGCTCGCCGCGGCGTATATTGCGGAAGTTTGATTTGCATCGATCCTGACGGAAACCTGGATTCCAATATATTGATCAGGACTATTCTCAAAAAGGGACAAAAGCTCGTTCTGCCCATTGGCGGCGGTATAGTTTTTGATTCAAATAAAAATAATGAGTATCAGGAGACCCTGGACAAAGCTAGCTCGATCACGGAATCGCTGCAATCTTAAACTAAAAACTAAAATGTAGCGTAGGTAACAGCCGGGCGCCGGTCTTTGATCGCGCCTAAGTAATCATTAATATCTTTGAAATTGAAGACGATGTGCGCCGCCTTGATCTTATCGTCTTTTTGTTCAAGATTTTTAACGATTTGCAGACCATACCCGATGTTAATCACCTTAGATATTTCCCCGGACTGCAGGCTAAACAGCGTTTGCACTGTTTTAGGAGAAACGTCACGGTTGTTTTTATCAATTAAAAATCCGAAGTTGCCGCCATTTTCTTTGGTGGCAGGGTCCTGTGATACTTCTTTGGCTAACTCGGAGAAATCCTTGCCCGATTCAAGCTGCCATAGCGCATCTTCAGCTTTTTGCTTGGCTTCTGTATCCAGCTCGGCTACTACTTTTTCATTTAGCAGCTGCTGCCTTAGAGTTCTTTTAAAATCATCGATTGACCAGTTCCAAAAATCGTGCAAAACCGCCTTCAGCTCATCGTCGGTGCTGCCCAGCCTGTTTTGGTTGCGATAAACTGCAATTTCATCGTTAACTTCCTGTTCCGATACCGTTAAGCCTTTTTGCTTGGCTATAATTTTGGCATAGGCGTCGTTAATCACTTTTTCCTGGGCCCGTTTTTTATAATCCGCCAGCTGCTGTTTGTATCTGTCGCTCTCAAAATCCACGTCAGCCTGAGTGCTGTAATAATGCGTATAGTGTTTTACTTCGAATAAATAGCTTTCATAGGAAACAAAATCAGTGCCGATTCGAGCTACCGGAAAAGGAACTACCTTTGTAACCTGGTACATAAAATCAGACGTTGACTTAAATTTGTACAAGGCCAGCGCGGTATAGCTGAAAAAAACTATGAGCGCGACCGCTAGAAGGCTTAAGGAAATCTTTACTAAACTGTGCTTGGAGTGCCGCAGGGGATAAATATATTTTCTAGCGCTGCCTAAGACTTCTTCCCGATGCTCGGCAATATTCTCATTGGTTATTCGGTTAGCCGGAGGTTGCGCGTTTTTCTTGCGTACTTTTGGTACTGATATTTTTAATTTAGGCTTCATCTGCTTCGTTTAACTGAGGCGGCGAGTTAATAATAATCCCTTTTTCTCTTAAAATTTCCAATATTTTTCGCTGAATTTTCTCGGGATGGTGTACTTCATGTATAACCAAGTCTCCCACGAATGTCTGCATCTTTATTGTACCAAATCCCAGCACAGTTTCGTTAAAACCGGCAATCTGATAATTAACCATTTGGATCTGATTGAGAGCGATATCGACCACGCTTTTATTCCATAGGCCTTTTTGGCTAATTTGCAGCAAGCGCTTATCGGTAACGATGTAAACGCTAAAGTACCAGGTAATCCAAGCCGGCAACAGTATAAGAAAACACAAAACCAGGCCAATGCCCAGTCCGCCAAATAAAATATAATATTCGGGCTTTACAAGCGAAGGCACTACGCTCAGCAACAAGGCTAAAAGCCCCAGCACCAGACCTTTGCGCATAACTATCGGGTGCTTGCGAAAAACATATAATACTTCTTCATCATCAAGCTGATCTTCAAAATATTTTTTTTGGCTGGAATCAGTTTCTTTTTTGGACATCTTAGATTCTATTATACGGTAATTTTTACGGATTTTATTGGTGACCCGGGAGGGAGTCGAACCCCCAACACCCACCTTAGGACGGTGGTGTTCTATCCATTGAACTACCGGGCCACGTCTATTTAAATATTATACAAGGGTTCGAGTCCCTAGGATCGACTCACCAGTAAATTTTCTTGAGAAAATTTCTCGCGAGCCCGCCTCGGCTCGGGCAATAATTTGCGCCGGGCCTCCGGCCTTGCGTCCCGCCCCTGGCGGGACGCACCCCAACACCCACCTTAGGACGCCAAGCGTTCTATCCATTGAACTACCGGGCCATACCATGAACTATTATACAGGGGTTCGACTCCTGGATTCGACCCGCAAGTTAATTTTTGGCGGCCATTGTATCCCTATTCTCGCTCATGTGATTCATAAATGTGCATATATTCTGCTTTGTCATATTCAAATATCTCGCTTGGATCAAAAAAAAGTTTAACTTCTGATTCTCCCTTGGACTTACTGTCCGAAGCATGTATAAGATTGCGCCCCGTCCCTATTGATAAATCACCGCGGATTGTCCCGGCGTCGGCCTTGCGCGGGTTTGTGTCGCCGACCAGCAGCCTAACTGAGTTAACGCATTCATAGCCTTCCCAGGCCATTAAGACAACTGGCGAAGCCTTCATAAACTTTTCCAAACCGGCGTAGAAAGGTTTTTCCAGATGTTCTTCGTAGTGCTCTTGGAGCAGTTCGCTATCCAAGCTTAGCATTTTTATGCCGACAAGTTTGAGGCCCTTGTTTTCCAGGCGCCGGATTATCTCACCGACAAGTCCTCTTTGCAAAGCGTCCGGTTTAGCTATAATCAAAGTTTTTTCCATAAAATTCCTTATTTATTCTATTAATATTCTAACAGGTACGGGCGGATTGTGAATCAATATGTCGTACAATATAAGAATGAAGGTCCAGGCATTAATAGTCGAGTTTTTGGAGTATTTAGAAATCGAACAAAACCGCTCGCAGAAAACTATTGCCAACTATGATCACTACTTGACCAGGCTGGTTGATTTTGCCGGCGATATCGATATATCGGACATTACTCCCGAATTAGTTCGAAAATGGCGGCTGTGGCTTAACCGCCTGGGTACAAATACTTCGGACGAACTGCAAAAATCAACCCAGAATTATCATTTGATAGCACTCAGAAGTTTCTTAAAATTTTGCGCCAAAAGAGGCATTGACGCTTTGCCGGCCGATAAAATTGAGCTGGCTCGTACTCGACGGGCTAAGGTTACCTTTCTAAACCTTGATGAAATGTCACGATTATTAGCCGAACCTGATATTTCCACGACAAGCGGGCTGCGCGATAGGGCCATCCTTGAGCTGCTGTATTCCAGCGGCCTGCGTATTTCCGAGCTGGTAGGGCTTAACATAGACCATATTAATCTAAAAAGGCGCGAATTTATGGTCAGAGGCAAAGGCCAGAAAGATCGGCCGGTTTTTATTAGCCAGGAAGCAGCTGATTGGGTTGAAAAGTATCTGGCCGTGCGGACCGATAAAAGCCCGGCTCTATTCGCCCGGCTCGGCGGCCAAAAAAAAGCTGATAACAGCGGAAATTATTTGCGCCTGACGGCCCGCAGTATCCAGCGCATGGTTGAACGCTACGGCCGCCTGGCCGGTATTACCAAGCATGTTTCGCCCCATACCATGCGCCATAGTTTTGCGACGGATTTGTTGATGAACGGCGCCGACCTGCGGAGCGTCCAGGCCATGCTGGGGCACAGCAACATAGCTACCACGCAGATATATACCCACGTAACTGACCCTCACCTGAAAAACATCCACGAAAAATTCCACCGCAAAAACAATAGCTAAACTTAAGGGGTGCAGCTGGGGTCAGCAGTTACTTTATCAGGCCTTATTACTTCGAGCCGTTTACAAATACTATTAGTGGTTTGAAGTACAGCACCGGTAGAATCGAATTTGGCACTGCTTAACGGTATACGCACCCTGATTCTTTTTAAAACGTCATTAGCCAGACCGGTTGAGTCAACCTCAAGCTGCGCCCGACTAAAGTTAACAATGTCGCCAGCTAACGTTACACCGCTGATTACAACCTTGTTTGCCTTATACAATGAACGCAGCTGCATATACAGTTTAAATTTATTGATATTAGTAATCTTGACCGTGCAAGCGTCAGCGTTACAAGTACCTGCCACTATGGCCCCTTGTCTTTCAAGCGATCCGCTGGCGCTGCCATATGTAATAGGAGTCGGCGCGCCCGACTGATCACTTGGCTTTAAATAGGCCGCAAACGACTTATTTATTATGTCTTGACGATTAGCTCCGCTAGAGTCAATTAATGCCACCCGAAGCATTCCTGCTTCACAGTTATCCTTTAGCTGGGGCGGAAATTTATCCAAGTCAACCGCCACTGGACAATCGCTAAAAACTGTGCCCCCGTTTGTCTTAGCCCAGGAAAAGGTCAGCTCCTTTATAATTTTTCCATCGGAATCTTCAATAGGCACAATCTCGGTCCTATTTACGTCTAAATCCGAAAACTCTATGGTTGCTGGATCCTGGTCATACATCACACAGGAGTATCTTATGGCCTCGTCCTTATCGCTGACTCGGGCTGATTTGCCGGGAAATTGGTCGCCAGAGTTGGCATTTAATGGTGGTAGAGGCTGGCAATCATTCTTTTCTTTAGGAGCAGCGTCGGGATTTTCGACTATATAATCTTTAGCATCATTCATGCCGGATTCAGCCGCATAAAAAGCCTGGCTGTTTAGCTGGCGGTCAAGGGATTGGCGCTGCTCCCGGTTAGCATTTTGCGTCATTGCCAAAACTACCAGTGTCAGGATAGTCATTATAATTATTACTATTACCATAGAGGCGATGCCTGATTGGTCTTTGTCAAGTTTGCGATTTTTTTTGATTTTCATTGTATTAATTCCTTATATGGTTATTTTAACCGTTTACTAACCACTGTGGCAAGTTGTGCTGTAGAGCAAAAATAGCTTCCGGCACCGCCCTTGCATCTCGCGTCGCCGGCAGAACCTATAAGGTTGCCGCTATCGTCATAATGCGTTAATAAATCATTGTCCCCATAAGCAACATTGATAAATATATTTGACTGATTAGGTGCCGTCGGCGGAGAAGTTATTGAAAAGTCCAAAAGCCTCATATTATCTGCCAATAACTCCTTTCCAGTAAAATCGGGTATGCATTTAGTCAAATCATCCCCATCCCCCCGCGCGGTATGTACTAAGGCCCTTGCGTCAGCTACATCAAGGTCAACCTTTGTATTGATTCTATAGCTGTAGACATCTACGCCAAAACAAAAAGCTTGTTCCCCGCCAGGAGCAGGCGGATCCTCAGTTCCCATATACCCCTTCGAGAACTGTATGGATCGGGAGATATCTTCCATGACCATTCTGGCGGCATTCTGTGTTTTGGCGCTGGTAATGCCCTTGTAATACAGGCGACCTATAGCGATGACACTGCTGCTGGCAATTACTAAAACCAGACTAAAAATCACGGTCGCAATCATCAGCTCAACGACGGTAAAACCTTTTTGGTTGTTTTTTTTACCCCGTATCATAATTGATCAGTTATTTCTTTTAGTAATTCATTTGACGCTTGCTCATCTAGGTTTCCATTGCGCTCTACAGCCGCAGTAACTACATATGGACCCTTGACTGCGGCCACATTGTTTTCGTTATCCAGTTCAGAAAGATTGTCTTTAACCTTAGATTCATCTAAATGATGATGCAGCCACACCGTGGCCTTTGTAGTTCCGGCTATGTAGCCGCAGACAGAAGGGTCATAGTCTGGATGGTTTACTATTTTATAATTGTCGTCCTTTGAAGCTTGGTCGCCAAGCAGCTGTTTAGCCCGCTCGATGTTAAAGAAATAACACGCATTCTTACGGGCGATACCGCCTTCCGGCAGTTTATAGTAGTGCGGATCTTTCAGCAGTTCCGTCATAACTTCTTCTGCTGTGGGCTGGGTCTGAGTTACAGCTTGATTTTCCGAGCTATTGCTTGATTTTCTGCTTGCAACAAACAATAAAGCGACGATTAAGGCCGCTAGTATTACTAGCAACAAAGCTAGAACCGTAAGTTTTTTTGATTTTGATAAATAAGTTAATTTTTTTTGCATAAGCTACCTATAAGTCATATAATTTTATTTCGTATTTTCCAGAGGGATTACCGCCGGTAAAAGCAGCTCTCATAAACCAAAGTTCTCCGCCATTTCTTAGGTATAACCAACGGCCAGGAATATTCCCTATACCTAAGTTCTGCAGGCTGGCCCAGCAAGTAGTTTGATAATTGAATGTCAGGTTTCCATCGCTTGCCATCACAAGAAAAGCTCCGCCTGCACTACCGTTACAAGAGGCTATAGTTTGAGAAGGATTATTGCCGATACCGCTCCTATAGAGGGCCAGGTCATTATTTCTATTTACTACTAAAGCCGTGGGGCAATTGAACGCATCATTATAACAGCTGTTATTGTAGCCTCGGAGAGCACGTTTGTAATTTATGGCATTGCTGCTAGCTGCCACTAAATTTTCGGCATTTGGGAAAGGGTTACCGCTCGGAGCTATACGGTCAGTGACAGCCCAGCCGGTTAAATTAGCTTCGACGCTGCTGGCATTGCTTGAGCTGACGCGTAGTTCTGCCTTTTTTTCACCGGCATTTGACAATCTGTTATTACTTGGACCGCTGGGCGGGAAGAATTGGACTCTTACTGTGCAACTCTGGCCGCGAGTTAATACTGTTCCGGAAGTACAGCTATTGGAAATAATTTGGAAGCTGGAGGCATTACTGCCCGTAATGGAAGCTCCGGTAATGTTAAGCGAAGCAGGCGAATTTGACGGATTAGTAACGGTGAATAGTTGGCTCTTTTTTACATTGTAGGGTGCCGTATTGCCGTTATTATACATATGCCATGCCGTATAACTGTATGAATTAGGCGATATTAAAGGCGGGCTGGGAAAGCTTTCTTCTAAATCGTCAAGCGGGCCGCTGCAGCCATCATCAGGAGGAAAGCCATTATATCCTGTAAAATCAATCGTGCCATCGCCATCATTATCAATGGTGTCGATACATTGCGGAAGAGATGGCGGCGGCAGGGATGAAGCTATGTCGCCGGTGGCTGGCAGTTTGTAGGATAGCTTCAGCTGATCGGTGCCGCCTTTGACATTGTCCCAATTAGTAAAGACTGTGTAGACATAGCCTTCTGTAGCGTTGCCGCTAACATCAATCTCCATGATATACCGAGCTTGGGGTCCAAATTCGCATTCGGCTGCGACTTTGGTGACTGTGCCGTCTAATTCTTTAAAGCAGCGATCAGTATCCTCCCATTCCTGGCCCTGTTCTGGATCTACATAGCCCCGCAGAAGTTCTAGCTGCCTTTCAGATAATTTTTGAGCTTCTGACCTTTCTCTGGCCGCTATGTTAGTTTTGGCGCTGGTGTTGGCTAAACCGTAGGAAATGCTAAGAACAAAGCTTAAGGCGGCTATAGACAGCAAGACTTCTATAATGGTGTCGCCTCTTGAATTTAGCCTTATTTTTTTCATTTTATTTACATTTGTTGCCTATTTTTGTATCTACGTCTACCAGCGACGAGCCTTTTCCGATAGTAATGGTAGCATGCCTGGCAGCAGATCCGCCACCGGACTCTTCAATGCAGATTGTCAGCACTTTATCAGCTAGGTTAGGGGTATCTATTACACTGCTATTGCCATTAGTATAACTTGATGAATTTTTGGTTATTGAGGCTATTGATACTTGATTGGTGGTTGCCCCGCTGCCGCTAACCTTGCTGCCGCCAAAACCCGTATATACTGCGAATCCTTTCACGGAAGAAGCACCAATAATATTACCATTGCCGACTACAATTTTTGCAATTCTTATACTGCCGTGTATGGTATTAGATTCGACAGCGCTATCAATAACACTGCGGGTATCGTCGGTATCAAAAATTGCCCTATTTACAGCAGACGTTACCGAATTAGCTGGTTTACCTGTATTAGGATCATTCCTAAGGCCGACTATGGTGTATGTTTCATAAGTAGTGTCATTTATTGCGAGATCCATATCTACTGCCCGCCCGATAAAAATGCAGTCTTGATTTTTGCCTTGCCCTTCCCATACATTACTTATAAAGGGTTTATTTGACTGTTTTCTGCAGCTAAAATTACCCCCGTTTGGGTAGTATCCGGTGCTCACATCGTTCAACACATCCTGAATCTTTACTTCCAGGTCGCGTACAGCTAGATTAAACTGGTTGCGGGTATTCTGCTGGCCGAAGCCAGTGACAGCCGCTATGAACAGGGCCGAGCTAACAATCAGAAAAATCATGACCTCTGTAATTGTATAGCCGCCTTGTAGCCGGCGTAAGCTGTTCATAAGAGAGATTATAGCATAAGCATAACAATAGTTTTTAGAAGTTAACGGATAGTTTAATAGAAGAAGCTATTTAAGTACCAATCTACTATGCCCTGGCCGAACAGTTTGGTAATTATCCCGCCCGCTATCAGAAAAGGACCGAACGGCAGCCTGGCTTTAACAGTTAGCCCGCCCCCTATAATGCGAGGCAGTGAATAGGCCGTGCCCAGCAGAGAGGCTATAAAAAGCATTAAAAAAGCCGGCAGAGGTCCGCCGACTAAAATCCCCAGCAAAAATCCAAGCTTTACATCGCCGCCGCCAATCCATTGGCCGTCAGATAGCTGAAATAACAAGTAAAAGATTCCGGCGCCGATTAAAGCTCCCCAGAGGCTGGACGTTAGAGGATCGGCGCTAGAGGTTAGAATGGACTGCAGCAAGACATTCAAGCCGGCCAAGCCTAATAAAGGAAAGATGATTTTATTCGGCAGCAGCATCCAGCGCAGATCATAAACCACCAGGGCTATAAGGCCCGTCAAAGCAGCTAGCCAGACGCCAAAATCAACCACTTCTGCCATTTCCAGGATTGAATCCTGGAAACCGGGCCAATACAAGTACGAAATAATAAAAAGGATGACTGTAGACAGCTCTACCAGCGGATACTGGAGGGAAATAGGCTCATGGCAATACCTACATCTACCCCTTAGGTAAAGCCAGCTTAAAACCGGAATAAGATCATACATGCCCAATTTATGCCGGCAATGAACACATCTGGAGCGGCCGTTGACAATAGACAGCTGGGCTTTTTGTTTTTTATTCTTAGTTATTGACTGCTTATGCAGTCGCCAAACCAGAGCATTGATAAAGCTGCCAAAAGCTAACCCGAGTAAAGTTAAGCTAATTATAACCATTAACTTAGATTACCACCTATAGATTATTTAATTAAATGTAAACAGCTACCTGGAATAGGAAGCTGCTTATCGATTCACTTGTTTTTATTAAGTATATCTAAGATTCTACGCACTGATTGACAGGAGTGCTTCCACTTTCCACCTTGAACAAGGCGGCTACTGCCCGGTTCTTTGCTACAGGAGAATTACCGTTACATCCGGTGTTAAATGCAATGTTGATTGATCCAGGTGCTGCAGGTGCTGCACCTCCCGGAGCTACGCCTGTGCCAGCCCTTACTTTTGATACGACCGGTGAAGTACCTGATGGGCCGCTAATTGTAACGTCCGTTCCAGAAACGTTAATGGTTGTAGGCAATTGGCCATTATTGTTGGCGACGAACTCGCTTACGCCGCTGAGCACATTGCCGGCGTCATTTCTAATGGCCGTGTTGCGAGAATTTCGCTGCAAGGCCGGCACCGCCAAGAAAACTATTAGCATAATAAGTCCGGCTATAGCCAGAACTATTAAGACTTCAATTATCGTGAAGCCCTTTTGGTTTTTTTGTAGTTTTTTCATAATTGTTTTCACACCCTGTTTAATTTAACTTCTTATGCTTTGAATATTATATTAGCTTAAGCATTAATGCAAGTCCTTATCTGCCCCCTAGGTTTTGTCCGGCCAGACCGTAGATAGGCAATAATACCGCCGCCACTATAATAAAGGCGACTACCCCTAGAATAACCATTAAAACCGGCTCAATGATGGTGCTGATGGTCTTTATCTGGTTATCCACCTCTTTTTCATAATAATCAGCCGTTTTTGCCAGCATATCTTCCATAGAGCCGGACTCTTCCCCGATTCTAAGCATATTAGGCACTAACGGCAGGAAGTTCGGGTCGCCTTCCAAGGCATCAGACAGGGATTTCCCGCCTTTTACCTTCTCTATGGCTTTTTTCATGGAGCGCTCAAGATGGACATTATTTATGGCTTTAGCGACTA
>JAHWKM010000011.1 GCA_019347895.1 Candidatus Parcubacteria bacterium
GGAGCTGACTTGACTATTTAATCTTGTAACATTCTTCTTTTCGCGGTTCCAGGCGTACAGCCCAAAGGCACTAGAAGAAAGCGAAAGTATAAAAAGAAAGGCTAGCCCGCTATACATTATTTTTGCCTTGCGGGCAGCCGATGAATTAGCTGGGGGCAGTTGGCTGTTAAGGTTTTGGTTTTCCATATTGGTTATCTTTTTATTATTTCACAGCTTAAGTATATCATGTCCAAAAACGAGAACAATTAATAAAGTGATTTCTTGTATCTCGCTTACATGTGTAGATAGCGTGTATAATCTAATATATGTTCGACAAAGAGTTGGAAATCGCTAAAAACATCGCTTACTTATCAGGCAAGATAATGCTTGAGTACTTTGACGGCGACCAGCAAAGAGAGCATAAAGCTGATGGCAGCGAGGTTACTATTGCCGATATAAATATAAACCGGCTGGTGATCGAAGAATTAAGCAAGCATTTCCACGATGGAGTAATCGGCGAAGAAGAAAGTACTGCCGAATACGGCGGCGGCCGGCGCTGGTTTTGCGACCCGATCGATGGAACCAAAGCCTTTGTGCAGGGTTTGCCCACGGCAACTTTTTCGCTGGCCCTCGTAGAGGACGGCAGGCCGGTCGTCGGCGTTGTTTATGACCCGTTTTTGGATAAGCTGTACTACGGGCAAAGAGGACAAGGCAGCTATTGCAACGCCGTAAAACTTGAGGTTTCAAAGCTCGGCATTGACGGCAGTTTTGTGGGAATAAACAACCACTTCGAAAAAATTATCAAAAACCCCGGATATTTTGAAAAATTAGTGGAAATGGGAGCCAAAACCACGCCGATCCACGGTACGGTTTATAAGGGAACTCTGGTTGCCAGGGGAAAATTTGTCGGTTTTATTGAACCGGGCACAAACGCGCACGACGTAGCTGCCATAGAAGTCATAGTCGAAGAAGCCGGCGGCAAAATATCAGGCGTAAACGGCGAAAGTCTGGATTACAGCCAGCCCTTTAGAAACGCTATCGTGTCCAACGGCGTAGTCCATGAGCAAATGGTTAACTGCGGCAAATTGCTTAACTTTTAAAATTATCCAGTTTTTCTGTCAGCTGCGAAGGTGTATTTTCGGCTTTGATCAAATACTTGTCAACGCCAAGTTTTTTAGCTTTTAAGATAGTCTTATCATCGCTGAAGTCGCTCAGCACGATTATTTTGGTTTTCTTGGGACGATTTTGAAATTTTTCGAGAAATTCTATACCGTTTACGTTTGGCAGCAACAAATCAAGCAAGATAAAATCATAGGAATTTTCCGCCACCCGCTCCAAAGCGGCGGCGCCGTCGCTGGCTATATCGACGTCATAACCGTGGCTTTTCAGCGGCTCGCTATATAGGGTTTGTATGATCGGGAAATCTTCTATCAACAGTACTTTTTTATGGTTACTCATGGTGCTTGCCTCTTTTTAATTTAATCATTACTCTGGTACCTATATTATCACTAAATAAATGCAGCGACCCGCGGTGAGCTTGGACTATTTTTCGGGAAACATAAAGTCCCAGCCCGAGGCCTTTAACACCAGCCGCATTGTCAAACTTAACATTATACTTATGAAACATTTGCTTTTGTACGGCCTCATTAACCCCGGGGCCATTATCCTCCACTACTATTAGCGCGTCAGTACCCGAGCGTCTAAGCGTAATCTTTACCGGCAGACCGGATTCACTGTATTGAAAGGCGTTGTTAATTATGTTGACCAGGGCTGTCACCAGCTTTTGTTTTACGGCAAAAACATAAACCTTTGTTTTGCTTAGATCAAGCCGCAAATCATTTGGCCGATTATAATTTTCGGCGATTTTAAACGCCACGGCCTCAAGAAGAGGCGCCAGTTCGATTTCTTCTTCGCCGATTATTTTATATTCGGACGAGGTTTCCAGTAAATTATTTAAAAGCTGCAGCAAGTCATTATTCTCGCGCTTTAGCATGTTTATATATTTTTTGATTTCCGCGTGAGAACCGCTCGGCGTCCGCTCCAGCTGATCAATAATTGCCCTGACTGTCGACGCCGGATGTATCATTTGATGCGAAAGGAGAGCTAAAAAAGAATCGTAAGCCTCGTCTCTGGTAGATATAGTAGCTATTTTCATAAGGTAAACTACCAGCCGGGCTAACAATATAAAAAGTGCCGGGTAAAAAATCACGGGAACTAAAATTTCTGAAACTTCCTGCGGATTTACTGAAGTTAAGTTAGTCAGCCATAAGGTAGCAATGTAGGCCGCGCCGCTTAAAAAACCCACCAAATAAACTATTTTGGCGGCAAAAATTAAACCGGCCGCAACGATTGGAATAGCAAATAATACAGTCGTGCGCGCTTCCACTCCTCCTTGCTCATAAGTCACAAACGACGCAACTGCAAGATCTAAGGCCAGCTGGAGAATCATCAGCGCATACGTCCCCCGGATTTTGAAATATCTAAGCCGGTTAATCAAATAAAAAATCGCGTTGAGAACAAATACGACCAAACCTATGGCCACGTATTGTTTTGCGGCCGAACTTGGCAGGCCGGCTATTATACTTGATATGGCCGCGATAAGCGTAAGCACGCCTATATAAAACCAGCGTAATTTGATTAACCGGCTGTTTTGAAGTTTTAAGTGATCCAGCCTGTCCGTGCTGCCTGAGATTTTGAAACGGCTTAAATCCATTGTGGTCTTTCTATTTTAGCTGAAGGCTTTTTACAATGTCTATTGCTGTTTTGTAAGCTTGCTCAGACGCATAAGAATCCACGGCTAGAAGTTCCGTGTCCAATGGAGCCTCTGAGTCAGCCGAAGCAAACCCGCCTGCTATTAAAAACGCGTCCGGTTCGCGAGCGAACTTCGGTCCCAGTGTTTCACCTTTTTTTAACTCAAAGTTGCCCTGGATTACAAAATAAGCGAAATTATCCGGACTATCAAGCCCGAAGTCGGTAAGAAATGTATCCGATCTCTGCCCGGGCTGAGGATCAATGTAAGTAATCTTTTTAGAGGGAGCGGCGGCATATCCCCGGCCTAAGTACTTGCCGTCCGCCGGGGTTGCCTGCTGCTTAATGTAAATTTTAAAGAACCCTTCTTTTGGTCCGTCCGCCAACTGATATGAAAAAACGGGCGACTTCAACAATATGACGTCGTTTTCATCGCTAATTTGCCATCCTTTTGGATACTTTAAAGTTAGCCTGAGAAAATCATTGGTATGGCTTTGGGTAAGCTCCTGGCTGGGCAAATTATCGCCGTCCCCCTGTGTCTGGCTATTTTTCGCCGGTTCTTGATTATTTTGCTCTGGGCTGCTTTGACTTTGTTCTTTGGAGGGAACAAATACCCAAGCCAGCCCGCCAATTAATAATACGAGCGCCAAAATAGCGGACCAGATCCACACTTTTTTACTTAGAAATGATTTTTTTGGTCGGAATTTGGCGGCCGGCGAATTATATTCCCCGTCGCCGGGAAGCTCCATTTGCTGGCGGGTAGGCGGGTTGTCTTTTGACAAATCAGCCCCTGGAAACTGCTGATTTTGGTCCGGCTGTCCTTGTCCGGTATTTTTATGGTGGTTTACTTCTGGACTATCTTCTTGGTCTGGCACGTTAACTCCACGCTAATAAAGTTATTATGCGCCGTCGATTAGGCTTATGCAAACAATTCCCCGAAGGCTCTGATCTTTTCTAGGTCAACTTCACCGTTAGTTTCAATGGAGCTTGCCATGTCAAAACCCAGCGGGTTCTTGGCAATTTGTATTTTTTTGGCAGTTTCCGGAGTAGTCCCCCCGGCTATCAGGCTGGTTTCACGGCTTCCTATTTGCGAATGCTCAAACGCCTGGCCGCTGCCTGGAATATCTGAGTCAATGATGGATAAAAAAGCTTGTTTCGGCCTGGTCTGGCCAGGTTTAATGGTTTTTATCATTGGCAGTTCATAGCCATCCAGGTATTCTTCCCGGCCTGACAGCTGAATTGCGTCAACACCTACTTCTTTGGCCAGCTTATTTACTTCCACCGGAAGCTGGTTTTCGAATATGCCTACAGAAATTGTATCCTTGCACTGCAGGGCAATATCCCGGGCGGTTTGCAATGTAACCTTTCTTCGGCTGCGCCCTACAAGGTTTATTCCGACCATATCGACGCCAAGTTTTTCGCAGAGGGCCGCTTGCTCAGGCGCGCGGATACCGCAGAGCTTTATAATTGGCTGGCTCGATAGTTCTTTTATTTTAAGTTTAGGAAAAGGATGTTTCATCAATACCGTACCTACCAAGATGCCGTCAAATTTATCGGGTACGCCGGCTGAATTCTCTATCCCGCTCTCCGCAACTACCGTTATCTCTTGCGGTATTTGAGACCGCAGCTTTTCAAACACCTCAGGGTGGAGTGAAAAATCATGCAGATTGCGGCTGTTAATTCCTATGATTTTTGGATTTAATGCTAAAGCTTTATTCAGGTCAGATTGGTTATGTATTTCAACTAAGGCTTGCAGCTTGGCAGCTGCCGCGTAATCAAACAGTTCTTTTAATTTTGCACGGGGCAGCATGGCGGCAATTAATAAAACCATGTCCGCTCCGGAGTTTTTAGCGGCGTCTATATGTTCTTTGCCGACGATAAAATCTTTGCATAAAATCGGCAGCTTGACTGCTTTTCTGATTTTCGCTAAATCATCGAAACTACCGCCAAAATAATGCGGTTCAGTTAGGACGCTAATCGCCGCCGCCCCGGCTTTTTCATACTCTACAGCTAGTTTAACTATGTCTTTGTCGGGTGCTATTTCTCCCTCGCTGGGGCTGCGTTTCTTGATTTCCGCAATCAATCCCCCCTTATACTTATAGCCGTGCTTATAACCGTGAAGGGTTGAACCCTTCACGTTTTTAGTTTTGAAGGTTCTTTTTTGATTGATTATTTTTGTTAATACGCTCGGCCGGCGATAATTTTCCAGCGTTTCATAAGCCGATCCCGTTTTTAGAACTTTTTTGGCCAGCCGATAGCCCGCCCGGTAATCCCCGGCTTTGCCGGCAAGGCAAAGGGCCACGGCAGAGTTGATTAAAACCAAATCAGTTCGCCTGGACTTGTCGCGTCCGGATAATATATTTTGCGCAAAGACGACGTTTTCCTGCGGGGTTTCGCTGGCAATTTCAGAAAAATCAATTGCCGGCTCTACACCGAAGTCAGCTGGAGCAATGTCATACTCTGTGATTTTTTTACCGTTTAATTCCACTACGTGGGTGATGCCGCATAAAGTAATTTCGTCTAGACCGTCGGAGCCGCTCACAACAATTACTCTATCTTTCCCCAGCTCCTTGGCAACCTCAGCTATTAGCCGGGCATTTTCAATTTTTGGCGTGCCGATAATTTGATTTTTGGCGTCAACCGGACTTAGCAGCGGTCCTAAAATGTTAAAGAACGTCGGTTTTTTTAACTCTGCCCTTACCGGACCAAAGTGGCGCATCACAGGGTAAAAACTTTTAGCGTATAAAAATGCCAGATTATATTCATGAAACCTAAGCTGCAATTCCTGCGGCGACAAGCTTGTCGGCACATCAAGCACTTCTAACAAATCAAAGCTTCCGAATTTACCGCTAGACGCATTATTGCCATGCTTGGCGACCGGAACGCCCGATGCCGCCAGTAAAAACGCACTGATGGTACTGGTATTTATTCGCTTCAAGCCCGAACCGCCCGTTCCGCAAACATCAATAGCTCCGGGCAGGTTGGGCGCGGAGGGCATCTGAGCCCTCAAATATAAAGCAGCCTCGGCTAATTCAGCAGGTTCCGGAAACGGCTTTGTTTTTAGATACCTTTTTTGCTCGGACAAGGTAAGCTTGCCGTCAATAGTTTTTATAAAAAAGTCTATAACCTTCATCGGTGCCTCTTGATAGTATTGATGAAATTACTGGCAATTTTGTCGCCTAATTCAGTGGCGAAACTTTCCGGATGGAACTGAACGCCGTAAATAGGCAGCGAACTATGCTTAAGAGCCATAATTTCCCGGCCATTCGCCTCGACGGTTTTGGCTCGTTCATCAACCTCGGCCGTGATTTTAAGTTCCGGCGGTATATTTCCATCGGCATTTATCATCAAGCTGTGATAGCGCATAACCTCAATACTCTGGGCCACGCCGGTAAATAAATCGCTCTCATCATGTATATAGAGTCGGGACGTTTTACCATGCTGAGGCAGTTTTGCCTGTTTTAACGTGGCCCCGTATGCAATTGCTATCCCCTGGAAACCTAAGCAAATTCCAAGAATAGGCAGTCCCTGGCTGCCAAAGTCCTTTATAACCTTCATGTTTTCCCCGAAATATTCCTGGTCGCTTGGATCGCCCGGCCCGGCACCGATTATTACTCCGGCATATTTTTGGTTTTTTAAATCATCTATAGGCACGGCGTCGTTTCGTACTACATTAATGTCGACATCATTATTTTTGGCAAACAAGTGCAAAAGGTTATACGTAAAACTGTCGTAATTATCAATCAAAAGCAATTTCATGGTGAAGCTTCCAATATGGTTTTTTCCATAGCTTTTAGCTTATTGCTTACTTCCGTGTATTCATTCTCGGGTACGGAATCGAAAACAATGCCCGCGCAAGCCTGCGAAAAACATTTATTTCCGGCGCAAAACAAACTCCTAATGGGCATGGCGAACACACAATCGCCGTTAAAGCTTAGCCTGCCCACGCCTCCGCCATATGGTCCCCGCGGACGTCTTTCATTTCTGGCAATTATTTTTATGGTCTCGATCTTTGGCGCGCCGGTAAGTACGCCGCACGGCAGTATGCTATTTAAAAGATCAAAGCTGTCTTTGTCCTCTTGCAGTTCTCCTATAACATCGCTAACAATGTGCTGTACGTAGCTGAATTTCATCAAATGCATCAGCCGGCTTATTTTAACGGATCCCGGCTTGCAGACCTTGGAAATGTCATTGCGGTGCATGTCTACCAGCATGGCATGTTCGGCTATTTCTTTGGGGTCATTTAATAATTGACGGGATAATTCTTGATCTTCTTCATGCGTTTTACCGCGCTTAATCGTGCCGGCCGCCGGAGTAGTTAAAATGCGTCCGTCAGTGCAGCTGCCAACCAGCTCCGGACTTGCTCCGAATAGCTCGCGCTCGCCGAATTTCAAGTAATACATATAGGGGCTGGGGTTGATCTCGCGCAGCTTTTGATAAATAGCAAATTTATCGCCTTCAATATAATAATAATTTTTAAAGCCAACTTCCACCTGAAAAGTATTGCCTCTTTTTATCTCATCGAGCGTAGAGATAACCGCTGATTTAAATTTGCCGGCGCTGACGGGCCGGCCTTGATTTTTAACTGACTTGAGCGCAGTCGGTATATCCAGACTGTCTAGATTATTTATGGCGTTAAGCACAACATGGCTGCGGTCCTCATGGAAAGTATAGTACGTCAGCTCGGCTGTTTCACTATCGTATAACAAGCCATCCACATACAAACCTAGTTCAAACACAGGAAAATCCTCATGCTCGGGCAAGTTTAGTTTGGGCTCAAAATAATTAACAGTCTCATAAGAAAAATAACCGATCAATCCTCCCTCATGAGTTTTTGACATTGGATATTTTGGCAGTATGCTTTTTAAGCTCAAATAAGGATTTTCTACTTGCCGCGTTATTTCGCCGTCAGGACTTGAGATTGATAATTCTTTGCCCCGGGCGGAAAAGACATACAAAGGATCAAAGCCAAACGTATAGTAGCGATCCTGCTGTTTGGGCAATGCCAGCGATTCAAACAAGTAAGAACGGTCGAAAGATTGTCTCAAGCAATAAAATAATTTCAGATAATCCGTATTAGCCGGCAGTTTAATTTCGCTGGGCTTTGACTTTAAAAACCCTAGATCAATCATACTTCAAAGCTTTAACTACGCCAGTTTTGCCATATTTTAGTTCTCTGCTGCCGCGGCTGATAGTGGCCAAGCTTACATTAAGTTTTTTAGCTAAATCCCGCTGGCTTTGGCCGCTGATCAATCCTTTAAAAATTTGCAGCCTTGCTCCCAACTCTTCTCTTTCTCCAGGAGTCAACAAATTAGATAGTATGGCCGACATCGTCTCTTGATTGACAATTTCGCTTAGGAGCTTAACCAGCTCCTTGTCATATTTATCATTCATAACCGTTATTATATATGTATCATTGTACTATTACAATAGAACAAATGATCTTTCAATCGTCACACTTGAGTGTCGGGTGAGATTTCTCTTTGACTGACGGAGTGCCTGATGCCAAGAAGCTGGCAGGGTTTCGGGCTCTACCCGAAAGCAGGCCAGCTGGTGTGGCGATTGAAATTAATGGCCGAAGAAACCGCGGCATATAGCGTCAGGCAAAGTCACAAATGAAGCGCCAGCCTTATTGAGCACCTCAATGACCTCATTGTCGCGAACCGACCCCCTGGAAGTAATTATTGACCTGATCCCCGCGTCAACCAGCATCTGAGGGCCGTCAGTAAACGGAAAGAAACTGTCGCTATAGGCAGACGCACCCTTAAGGTCATGCCCCGCGTTCTTGGCCCTCATAAGAGCCAGTTCAGCTGCGGTTACTCTGTCTTGCTGCCCCGCTCCATTGCTTAAAAGCATTCCGTTTTTGAATAGACAAATAGTATTGCTATTAGTGGTGGAGCCGACAGCCCACGCGGCAATCATATCCATTTCTTGCTGTTTGGTTACTTTTTTGCCCGCCCACTCTATCTGGGGATGGTTAAGATCATAGATAAACGTATAATTTTGTTGGCGGAGCCGTCCGCCCCGGATACATTTAACCCTTTCGGTTTTTTCCAGCGAATCTTCCGTCAAATTTCCTAACTCCGGATTCACTAGAACGCGGAGTTTGCCGTTTTTGCGCTTTAAGATTTCTAGCGCGTCTTCGTCTACCCCCGGGGCCATGACTACATCAAGAATTCTTTTTCCTTGCTCAACTTTATATTTCATTAACGTACGAGCTGTATCTTTATTGATCCTGAAATTAACGGCTACCGAACCGCCGAAAATCGCCCGCTGATCACCACTGAGCATTTTTTCTATGGCTTTACCTGGGTTGCTATCGATTCCAGCTCCGCAAAGGTTTCCATGCTTGGCACCCAAAGCGATAGGTGGCACTTCGTTAAAATTTCTCTCAAAACCAGCTGCCACGTGCGTTATAGTTTGAAGTATCCTGTCTACGTCCGTGTAATTGTTGTAGCTTACTCCCACGCCTTCAATTAGCTTAAATTTTCCTATAGCAAGAGGATCGTCATTATGCCTTAGAGTAAAAAAACCAGCACCGCCCTGCCAAGGATTTTCGCCGTACTTTGGGCTTTCTAAGCGCTCGCTAATATTTCCGGATACCTTACCGGGATTTAGGTATTTGGCAGATTCCAGCATATAATCAGCCACCTCTAACTCCGCTGCGGCGGCTAGTGCGTACTTAAAGCTTTTTTCATTTGGCTTGCCCGCCTTCAGCCATTTTATAACCTCAGTCCGCTGGGAAGCCTTTGATAATACTATTCTTCGGCCTTTAGCGGCCGCGTGCAGCAAGCTCGGTCCCCCAACATCTGTTTTCTCAATAATTGACGCTTCCGTGCTGCTGGATTTATTAATTTCATCACGCAAAGGGTACATATCAACGCAGACTAGGTCTATCCTTGGAATTTTAAGCTTTTTCAATTCTGCTTGATGTTTGCTATCGTCGCTCGCTAAAATCCCGGCGTATATTTCTCTGGATAGCGTTACCACCCTATGGTCCAGTATCGGCCCGCTCTTGCTTAACTCGACAGTATCGATGACTTCAACCCCGGCCTTTTTAATAACTTCAGCCGTACCGCCGGAGGCATAAATAGTCCAGCCGAGGTCAGCTAATTCGCGGGCAAATTCCTCAATGCCTGTTTTATCAAACACCGAGATCAACGCGTTCCCCGCGGTTTTCACTCTTAATCTCCAATACCTTCTTTAGTAATTTTTAGTAATTGTCCTTCTTAATTTTTTAAGAAAAACCTGTTACTGAATTATTTTACACCTTACACCGATTTTTACAAACCTTCTATAAAATTGGTCCACCTATCCACCCCTTAAGTCAGCATCAGGTATTGCTGCTGGAAATTTTCCATTACTTTAAGTTAATATAAACACTCATGGATATTCCAACCGATGCAGAATTTGAAGAGTGGGTGAATCAAGGAATTAGCGCCATTCCTCAGCTTTACCAGGATTATTTAAATAATGTGGCGATCGTAATCGCCGACGAACCAACCCCTGAGCAGCGCGAAAAACTAAAACTTCGCTGCGACCAGACTCTGTTTGGACTTTACGAAGGCATACCGCTGACTAAACGCGGTACGGGCTACAATTTGGTGCTGCCGGATAAAATAACAATCTTCAAACTGCCCATGGCCAGCGCCAGCCGCAACGCCGCTGAACTGCGCGAGCACGTCAGACACACGGTCTGGCATGAAATCGCCCATTTTTACGGCCTAAACCACGAACAAATCCACAAACTGGAACGGTAATTTAACTAAGCTTTGGCGGGTTCCGGGTCGCAGAGGGGGCAGAGGTCTTCTTCTTTTGATTCGGCCAGCCAGCGCTTGGTGGCGTTAAACCACGGTTCATAGTCACGATAAGCCAGATAGTCTGCAGCCCGCCTAAGCCACCAGCCCAGGCGTCCGAAAATAAATAGCTTGCCCCAGACTACCGCCGCCCAGTCAGGACCGGCCGGCAACACGTAAACTGGCCTTTTGGAAACATATGGTTCAGGCTTTTCGTCATTAGCCAGGCGCTTAATGTTTTTCGCGACATAAACTCCGTCATAAAGGGCGGTCTGAGCCAAGCCGCTATATGGCGTGTCGGCATTGTCGCCTATCACGTAAATTCCCGGCTCGGCTTGCAAGAACTGATCGACCCTTACTTTGCGGTTCTTGGCCAGCTGAAAATTATTATCGCTGAAAAATTTGTTGTTGGACATGCCGGCAGTCCAAATAACCGTATGGCTGCGGATCGGCTTGCCGCTGACCATTAGCTCGTCTTTAGTCTGCCCCGTCACTCTGGCATTTAGATATAATCTGACGCCGCGCTTTTTAAGCTGCCTCGTAATTCGCATTGACACCATTTTCGGCATTGTTGAAACAAGCCGGGGAGAGGCTTCTACTAAATCTACATGGATAGAGCGGTTGGTCTCGCCGTGCTCTCGACAGATTTCATGCACGTATTCGCCCAGCACGCCGGCCAGCTCTACCCCGGTAGGTCCGCCCCCGACAATAACATAATTCAGATCAGGGTGCTTATGCCTGACCACGTGCTTGTGAAGATGCTTTTTCAAGCGCTCAGCCTCAGTATTGGTTTTTATGCCGTACGCGAACTCCTCCAGTCCGGGTATGCCGAAAAAATTAGTGGTCATGCCTAGCCCTAAAACAAGCACGTCATACTCATACTCATCGCCTAAGTCCGTCTTAACGATTTTTTTCTCCCGGTCCAGTTCGCGAGCTCCGTCAATAATAACCTTTACACCCGGAAAGTCTGCAAAAATATCCTTCAAAGGAATACTGGAAACCTCGCTGCTGCCGCCCGTAGCCGTGTGGTATAGCGTCGGATAAAACCGAAAAGTCGGTTTGTGGGTAATCAATCTTATTTCAAACCGGCTGTCACGCGCCAATTCCAAGGCTGTTTTTATACCCCCGAAACCGCCGCCAATTATAACTACTTTGTGTTTTGCCATTCCAACATAATTTTAACATAATTAAACGAGTGCTTATGACTGTCCAGTGCTGTCTTTTTGCCTCTAATGAGCTCTCTACGGGGTTCGCTTTGCTCTCGCCCGTGGCGCCCAGCGACTCAAACGATTCAAAAAGACAGCACCTAGTCTTATGGTATAAAGACGCTTAGGCTTAGCCACCCACGCTTTTCGAAGGCGCAAGGGTTGCAAATGGAGAATGGACGAAATCGGCCATAAGCCGATTTCTCCTTCGCAATGCCTGGAGTGGAGAAAAGCGTGGGTGGCTCAGACGCTTATGATAGACTAAAACTAGTAAGTATGAGCGACATAAAAACCGATATTGAAAAATTAATCGAAGGTGAAGTTGACGACTCTGCCAAAGCCAAAGATTACTACAGCCACGACGCTTCTATGTTTGAGCTGCGGCCGGAAGTTGTAATCTCGCCAAAAAATTCAGCCGATATCCAAAAGGTCGTCAAGTATGTTTCAGCCAACAAATCTGCCAATTCTAACCTGTCAATCACGGCACGCAGCGGCGGAACCTGTATGAGCGGCGGGGCTATCAACCAGTCAATAATTCTTGACATGACCAAGCATTTTAACAAAATAAAACAGGTTGACAGCCATGAAGCCAACGTACAACCCGGCGTTTATTACCGGGATTTTGAGAAAGCTACGCTAGAGTGTGATGCTTTAATGCCCTCTTTCCCGGCCAGCCGCGAACTTTGCACGGTCGGAGGCATGGTCTCCAACAATTCCGGCGGAGAAAAATCATTGGAATTCGGTAAAACCGAAAATTTTGTACAGGAGTTAAAAGTTATTTTATCCGACGGCAAAGAATATACTATAAAGCCTCTCAAACAAGCGGAGCTGGAAGAAAAAATGGCGCAAAAAAACTATGAAGGCCGGCTTTACAAAAAAATCTTTGATCTGATCAATGACAACTACGATGAAATTAAAGCCGCCAAACCAAAAGTGTCAAAAGATTCCACCGGTTACCACTTATGGAATGTTTGGGATCGCAAAAAATCTATATTTGACCTTACGCATTTAATCGTTGGTTCGCAGGGCACTCTAGGCATCGTAACCGATATTAAGTTCCGTCTAGTCCCGTGCCCGAAAGAATCCGGCAGCTTGATAATATTTTTAAATCACATGGACAATTTAGGCGAAGTAATCAACAAAGTGATGGAGCATAAACCGGCGACATTCGAAGGTTTTGACAACTACACTCTAATGCTTAGCTTTAAACTATTTTTTGAGTTTAGAAAAACTCTGGGACTCAAAGAAACTGCTAAATTAGGCCTCATGTTATTGCCGTCGCTGTTAAATTTCCGCCGCGGCATACCCAAAATGGTATTGATCGCCCAATTTACAGCCGATACGGATGAAGAAATAGTCGCAAAAGTCAGAAACTTGCACAAGGATATGTCCGAATTCGGCCACGAAGCGCTGTTTGAAGAGAGCGAAACCGAAGATCAAGAAAAGAAATTTCAAATCATGCGCCGCGAAAGCTTTAATCTGCTTCGCAAAAAAGTTCATGAAAAACACACCGCGCCGTTCATTGACGATCTAATTGTTCCTCCGCGCTACTTGCCGGAATTTCTGCCTGAGCTTAGAAAAATAATAAATAAATACAAGCTCGTAGCTACGGTAGCCGGTCATATGGGCGACGGCAACTTCCATGTCATCCCGCTTATGAAGATAGAACTACAAAGCGAGCGTGCCAAGCTAGAGCCGGCCATGCGTGAAGTCAATGCGCTGGTACTGAAATACGGCGGATCGATGAGCGGAGAACATAACGACGGAATGACCCGCGGCCCCTGGCTGGATCAACAGTACTCAGAAGAAATAATGGACCATTTCAGGTCAATTAAAAATATTTTTGACCCTAAAAATATTTTTAATCCTCATAAAAAAACCGATGCCGACTGGGACTTCTCCATGGCCCATATCCGCCAGCACTTTTAAACTACTAGTACCTGTTAATTGAAAGCTTGAAATTATTACCCGGCATTTCATCCAAAGATATATTGATAATTTTTCCGCCATTACTAACTACCAGGCTGGAAATATAATCCAGACTTTGGCTTTCAATATCACCAGGGAATATAATTTTTCGTACCTGCTCTAAATTGTCACGGACGGTGTCGCGCGTTTTCTTACTCATACCGACCAGCAAAGTTCCCACCCGCCCCTTTTCCGCGGCGTCCTTGATGTCGGCCGTACGCTCGGAGACTCTGCCGGGACTTCCTCTAAGTTCGCTAAGCCGGGCTAAAACTTGTTTATGAGGCTTGTCTGAAACTTCTTGTAAAATCACAGCTTTGGATAACTCGTGCAATTTAGCCGTCTCGCTAGCCGGGTAGTGTCCTTCGACAGATTTTTCTAATATTTTCGGATAACGGCTCAAGGAACGATATTCGCTTATTTCACTGTCAACTCCGGCTAATATTAACGGCAGTTTCTTATCTGCTTTTTTGCAAACGACCTCATCAATTATTCTAAAGTAACGCTGTCGCTCCGGATCGCCAGTATCTTTTCCCCCTCCATGCCCATGAAATTCCGCGCCTTTCGGACCGCTTACGGAATGGTGCTGAACGCTCTTTTGATGCATTTCGTCAATATTAAGCGCAATTTCCAAGCTCTCAGGCAGCTCAATTCCAGACTCTTCCAGCCCATACGCGTCGCCTTTTAATAACCGTGGTTTATTAAGAGAAATCTGAAGCACGTAATATACTACGAACTCGTCTAATAATCCTAAAACCGGCGCCAAAAAGAAATGATTCGAGACGCTTGCGTGCTCATCGCTGTCTATCGGTAGATTAAAATACTCAAAAGTATCAGGCCGGGCGCACAGCAGCTTGCTTTCGCTAGAGTCTTCCCAAACCGCCCTGTTCTCTAAGAGCTCTTCGCATTTCCGGGCAAATTCTTTGTTAAATTCATTATGCTTATCGCGATTATCTAAAATTTCCAATGCTTTTTTGTAAAGGTTTTTAAACCGGGTTTGGTCTTCAGACATATTAGGCGGCGTTGAAGCCTTATGTGTAGGTAAATATATGGTAACTGCCGGTGCTTTGGCTCCAGTAGTATTTATAAGTTTAAAAAGTTCAATAAAACTAACTTTATGCATATTTTACTCCCTTACCCGCAAACATAGTAATCCTCCCGCGGTTCATAAACTATGCAATATCTCACACCAGCTAAGGTTTAGGATCAGCGCTTAACTTCTCAAAAGCCACGGCTCGTTACAAAATTATAATTTTATTTTTTATCTGTGGGATTTTTTACAAAGACTAATCAGACAAGATGGTAATTTTAATAGATAAATAGTAATAAATAAGTGTTAAAGGATACAAAATATAGTGGGTCAAAAAAGAGTTTTTTGGTTGTTTGTTGTTCTTGCGCTGGTTTACATCTTGCTTAATGTATTTAGGCCGCCGGAAGCATCAAGTCTATCGCGCGGCCAAATAACGCCAGATCAAGTGCGGCTGCTTCGCTTAACGCTAACTATACCAATAATAGCCATCATGTTTATCGGCTTTTACGGCTTTAGCAAGGTCAAGAGTTATGCCGAGGCCGTCGCTGAAAGCAGCGAAGGGCCCGCGTTTAATAAAATAGCGCAAGGTTTATTAATTCTGGCTCTATGGATTCCAATCACAGCCATAGTTAGAAACACCGCGTCTTACATCGCCTATAGCAATCCCAACTATACCGAAGCAGCTATAATAATTAGAAATTATATTAATGTAGCTATGGTCTTATTGTCGCTTTACCTCCTGTATCAAGGTTCAAAATTATTAATTCGTAGAGCGAAAAAAGTTTCCCTTCCCAGCCGCGGTGTCTTTAATGCCATATTTTTTATTTTAAGCGTATTTTTCGTCTATTTTACGCTGGCAAATCCAAACCGTCAGTTCCCCTCCAAGGCAAACTCCGTAGCCGCCTACTACCTGCCTGACTGGCTGCTTATACCGACTATAATCGTTCCGTACTTGGCGGCACTTTATTTTGGTTTGCAAGCCGTCCAAAATATTCTACTCTATCGATACAAAGTTAAGGGAATTCTATACAGGCAAGCGCTTGCTAGGCTCGCAAATGGTATGGGTGTAGCTGTTTTGGCATTGATAGCTGTAGGCTTCTTGTCAGCTTTTACCAATTTTTTTAATAACGTTAATTTAAAAGTATTACTCTTGATTTATTATGGTTTACTCATCTTTGTTGCGATCGGTTACGTGCTGATAGCCTTGGGCGCCAAAAAACTACACAGGATTGAAGAGGCTTAAAATGGTTAAAAACGGCGTGATTTACGACCAATTAATTGATATCACTGAAGATTACCTGGGCCCGGCAGCGGAAAGATTTATTGACCGGCAAATAGAGAGCCACCTGGATAAACATCCCGGGAAGTTAACCCGCGAAGATCTCAAAAAACTGACAGAATGGATCCGCTTATCCGTTGCCATCTTAACAGACGACGAAAAAATAATTGACGGCCTTACATTGAAATTGCGGGAATTATCGGTTAATAATAGTGGGGGTTAACCTCTAGGATATGCAATACCAACTATCCACATTTGAGCAAGCTATAAAAAACGAAGGAACACATCGTTACCTTGTAAAGCTTATTCTTTTAACCGTTGTATACATTGGCCTCGCCCTATTTGGATTAAGTCTGGGAGTCTCGTTCGAGAATATCACTACCATCTGGCTGCCGACCGGTATAGCCATTGCGGCGCTGCTGTTTTGGGGGTATCAATACCTGCCGGGGATTTTTGCCGGAGCCTTGCTGGCTTATATCCTGAGCGAAACCTCGCCGGTAATATCCACGGCTCTCGCCACCGGCAATACTTTGGAAGCCGTAGCGGCAGTATTTTTAATCCGCCGGTTTATTAACGGCGGACAAATACTGGAGAAAATATCCCATGTAATAAGATTTGTGGTGCTGGCTGGTTTTTTAAGCACCATAATCAGCGCCACTATCGGTACCGCCAGCTTGAAATTAGGCGGATTAATTGGATCGGATGAATTTATTTCTGCCTGGCTTGCCTGGTGGATGGGCGACATGATGGGCGCCTTGCTAGTCGTTCCTTTGGTTGCAGCCTGGCGTGATACGCGTTACCGCGAATTTTTAGCCGATAAATTATTCGATGGAATTTTTATTCTGGTAGTTATTGCTACGGCCTGTCTTATAATTTTTAGCCAGTCGGCTAGTATTGCCCATATTACTTCGCCGCTGGTTTATTTAATATTTCCTCTTATTATGTGGGCCTCGGTAAGACTCATTCAGATAGGAGCGGTTACGTCCGCTGCCGTGGTCAGCGTTGCTGCCATTTGGGGAACTATAGCTGGAACCGGGCCATACACTAGCAATTCGCCTGATGTAAATCTGGCTTTTTTACATATATTTATACTCACTATTGTGATTACCGGACTGGTATTGGCGGTATCCGTCTCCGGACGGCTCCAGGCAGAAGCGGAAGTTAAAACCAAAGCTAAAGAGCTGGAGCAGGCTAAAGAACAGATTCTCCACAATATTAAGTGGCGTAAAGATTTACAGAATCAAATGAAAAATGCCACGGATCAAATTAATCAGATACTTAGCGGGGTCTTTGAAGACCGCACCAAAGGCCCGCCAAAGTAAAGGGCTGATGGAGTGATGCAACAAGAAGATCATTACGACCTAATAACAGTAATCAAGCAGCTCCAAGAAAGCGCTAAAGAAACCGTAGAGGAACGCATTAAGGCGGAAGCGCTTTTCACCAGCATTGGCGACGGAGCTATGGTGACGGATGAAAAAGGACGCGTTACAAAGGTAAACAAGACTGCCCTGGAACTTTTGGGCTTTTCCCGGAAAGAACTTATGGGCAAATGGTTCCCGGGGGCAGTTGTTGCCTTAAATTCTGAGGGCGAACCGATAGAAGCCATGGAGCGTCCGCTAACACTTGTCTTTTTGAGCGGCAAAACCGTATCCCAAAAGGCCCGTTACGTAAAAAAGGATGGCGGGCAGCTCCCGGTATACATAACGGTTTCCCCGATAGTTTTGGAAGACAAGCCGATAGGAGCCATAGAAGTGTTCCGCGATATCAGCCGGGAAGATGAAATCGACCGCCTGAAAAGCGAATTTATATCTACGGCATCCCACCAGCTGCGTACGCCTCTTTCTGCGATAAACACCTATGCCAATATGCTATCCGGCGGTTTCCAGGGCGAGCTTACTAAGGGCCAGGAAAAATATCTCAATATAATCATCAAGGCTTCCGCGAGAATGAACGAGCTTATAAGCACATTGCTTGATATTTCAAGAATTGAAGCCGGGAAAATAAGCCATAATCCTGAAAAAATTGATATTTTGGCGCTAATAAATGGCATAATCACCGAACAAAAGCGGATGGCCGAAATTAAAAAAATTAAAATTACCGTACAACATAAAAAGAACCTGCCTGTAGTTATCAGTGATCCTCTGCTGCTTGGAGAAATTTACAGCAATTTAATTTCCAATGCTATAAAATATACGCCAAAAAAAGGCCGGGTAGATATTGAGCTTAAAGTTTCTCAAAATGAACTCATCTTTAGTGTTAAGGATACCGGCTACGGGATACCCGCTGCCCTGCATAATCGGATTTTTACAAAATTTTTTAGAGCCGAGAATGCGGCTAGGCATGAAACTACCGGAACCGGCTTGGGGCTTTATTTAGCATGGCAGATTGCTGAAGTTTTGGGTGGCCGTTTATGGTTCAAAAGCCGCGAGAACGTCGGAAGTACCTTTTATTTTGCGCTGCCGATTGAAGCGGACAGTACTTAAATCAAGCACTTTTGAATTGCATATATGCATTAAGCATAATAGAATTACAGCACAAGCCACGAAGGCGGGAGCAGTTAACTATGTCGAAGGTTCTACTTGTAGAGGATGAACAGGTTCTCAGTTCGGCCTTTAAGCTGGTTTTAGAAAAAGCCGGTTACAAAGTAAAAACCGCGTCCGATGGTATGCAGGCCCTGGAATTAACAACTGCTTTTAAGCCTGACTTAATTTTGCTCGATTTGCTTATGCCGGTAATGGACGGATTTGAATTTTTGCGAAAATTTAACATTCAGACCCCTAAGTCCAGGCCGGTTATCGTAGTTCTAAGCAATCTGCAAGATGATAAAAATATTAAAATGACAAAAGATCTAGGAGTGCAGGAGTATATTGTAAAATCGGAATTAACACCTTCCAGTCTTGTAGCCATAGTTAGACAGCACACAGCTTAACGCTTATTGATAGCAGTTTTTATCTTTTTAAGTTCAGTCGAGACGGCACTGCTGGCTGGCAAGCTTATGCTTCGCTAAAATAATAACCGCGCAGACGGCGCCAATATAAGCCAGGCCTATTAAACAAGTTTTTAAAATGTTGGCGCCGGTTGTAAAAATCAAAAGAGTGCCGCTGGCAATAGTAAAACCAAGCATCCAATAAGCCGGAGTAAATTTATTCGGAGCCGGATAAAAATAAAGATATGAAGTATATACAAGAGTCGAAATAGCGATTAAAACATGGATTAATACAAACATAATTAATTTAATTGTATCATTTTACGCCCGGTAGGCTATCCAGTGAAATCATGATTGAAAAAACTAACAAAACTACCAGCGAAACGCCGAACATTTTACGGGCCCAGCGCAAATCATCGCTGGCTTTAAAGCCTTGCAAGCCTTGCCATAGCCACCAAAAACCAGCGATTGTGACGACGAATAAATAAATCGTACCGGTGTAACCCAGGCTGCTCAGTAGGCCACTCAGCAAAATAAATCCTAATATATAAAAAATAATTTGTCTTTTGGCTGCCAAATTACCATGAACCAGGGGCAAAACCGGAATTTTGGCGGCCTTATATTCACGACCTCGGTAAATACCAATGGCATAAAAATGCGGCATTTGCCATAAAACCAAAATCAAAAATAATAATAAGGCGGCGGCATCGAAGCTATTGCTTGCCGCGGTGTAGCCGGCGGTTATCGGCATAGCGCCGGCAACCGTGCCGACCAGCGTAGCGTGGATTGACCGGCGCTTTGTCCAGCCATACAAGACTATATAATCCACATATGCGATTAAGCCGAGAAAAAACGTCAGCCAGTTTACATAAGATGCTATCAGGCCGAAAGCGGACGCCCCAAGAATAGAGGCAAAAATAAGCGCCTGCTTCGCGGATATTTCACCGGTTACGAGTGAACGTTTTTTGGTCCGAGCCATTTTGGCGTCAATGTCCCGGTCAATGTAATTGTTGGATACGCAAGCCGAAGCAATCAGCAGGCCGATTCCAGCCAAGGTTGCCGCCAGCAATCCCAGGTCGACATTTCCTTTGGATGCGAACAAAAAACCCGCGGCAGCTGTAATTAAATTGCCGCGAATAATTCCCGGCTTAGTCAAATAGTAGTATTTTTTTAATCTATCCATCCAGCTCCTAAATTCCCAAATCCGCATCGACTATTTACTATTTACTAATTCCTAATTACTACCTATAAATAGCTTCTTCTTCCTCTATATACTTTCCGATTTCCTCGGGAGAATATGATTTTTCTTGATTGTAATGCAAGTTGGTCATGATCCAAAGGGAACCAAAGACTACGATAATAACTACCAAGCCGGCAAATAAAAATGTCGTCATTTTCCAGCGCGGCTTGGATTCAGAATCAAGATGCAAAAAGAAGAAAAGCTGAACAAAGGTCTGGATCACCGCCAAAGCAAAGACTGTGAAAATTAATATCCAATACGGCAGGGCCTCCCGCACAACCAAAAAATATGCTTCAAGCGTTAAAATCACGGAAATAATAAAGCCTGTGATATAGGTTGACCGCGGGGCATAATTTGGTTTTTCGTTCTTAGCCATGGATTTCTCCCCCGATCAAATAAACAATTGTAAAGATGAATATCCAGACAATGTCTAAAAAGTGCCAGAACAAACTTAGCATAGTCAACCGGCGTTTAACAGGTGGGATCAAACCGTTTTTAAAGACCTGCCACATAATCGTCGCCATCCAAATTAATCCGGCTGTTATGTGCAGTCCATGCGTTCCGACTAATGTAAAAAATGCTGATAGAAAAGCGCTGGCAGTCCAGCTATGGCCGGCGTGAACTAAGTGTGCGAATTCATAAATCTCCAGCCCTAAGAACGCCGCGCCTAGCGCGAAAGTTACAGCGAACCAAGTTAATACAGCTTGTTTCCTGCCTTGGTAGCCCGCCAACAAACCCAGGCCGGCCGTGAAGCTGCTGGTTAAAAGAATCATGGTTTCCAGCAACACAAACGGCAAGCTGAAAAGCTCGCTGCCACCGGGCCCGCCGAACGTATTGTGATGCAGAATAATGTATGTCGCAAACAGCGTGGCGAACAAAACAATATCAGTCATCAGATAAATCCAAAAGCCCAGCTGGGTTTTATCATCCATGGCCTGGCTCACGTCTTAGCCTCCAGTTCTTTTATTGTCGCGGCCGGAACTTTGTACTCGCTGTCATCATTTTTCGTACGGATTATAAGACTGGCTATTATTCCTAACAGCCCCGCGAATGCCAGCCACCAAATATGCCAAATCAGAGCGAAGCCGGCCATAAAAGCGAAGCCGGCGATAATGATCCCTGCCCCGGTATTTTTTGGCAAATATATGTCTTGGTAATGTTTAGCCCTCAAATCTTGCTTTGTTTGTTTCATTTCCCAAAAGGCATCGCGTTCGTTTACTTCCGGGATTACGGCAAAATTGTAAAACGGCGCCGGTGATTTGGTGGACCACTCCAGGGTACGGCCATTCCATGGATCGCCCGTGGTGTCCATGTTTTCCCTCCGTTTATAAATACTGTAGGCCAGCTGCAAGATCTGCGCAGCTAAACCTATCATTATTACACCCACGCCGATAGCCGCTACTATGAATAAGCCTTGCCAACCCATTGACGGGTCATAGCTGTCAAGCCGCCGAGTCGCGCCCAAGATACCCAGAGCGTAAAGTGGCATAAAGGCCAGTAGAAAACCAAACAGCCAGCAAAAAAAAGCTACCTTGCCAAGCGCCTCATTGAGCTTAAAACCAAAAACTTTAGGAAACCAATAGGTCAATCCGGCGAAAAAGCCGAAAACCACGCCGCCGATAATCATATTGTGAAAATGCGCCACCAAAAATAGACTGTTATGTACTTGGAAATCAATTGCCGGCACTGACATCAAGACCCCCGTGGCGCCACCAATTGTAAATGTCGTTACAAACCCTAAAAACCATAGCATTGGCGTAGCGTAATGAATCCGCCCCCGGTACATAGTAAACAGCCAATTAAAAACCTTAACTCCGGTCGGTACGGCGATAATCATGGTCATAATGCCGAAAAAAGCATTGACATTGGCGCCGGCGCCCATGGTAAAGAAATGGTGCAGCCATACGATGAATGACAAAAACGTGATAGCGCCTATCGCCCAAACCATGGAAGTGTAGCCGAATAATCGTTTGCGTGAAAAGGTGGCTACAACTTCGGAAAATATTCCAAAGGCCGGCAGAATCAAAATGTAAACTTCCGGATGGCCCCAGGCCCAAATCAAATTAATATACATCATAGGGTTTCCGCCGAAATCAGATGTGAAGAAATGCATGCCCATCAGCCGGTCCAAAGAGAGCATGCCGAGCGTGGCGGTTAAAATAGGAAAGGCGAATATAACCAGTATCATGGAACCCATTACGCTCCAACAAAACATTGGCAATTTCATAAGCGTCATTCCCGGCGCGCGCATTTTTAGAATCGTAACTAAAAAATTTATTCCGGAGAGCAAGCTTCCCACGCCGGCTATCTGCAAACTCCATATCCAGTAGTCCACGCCGACACCCGGGCTGTATTCCAGGCCGGAGAGCGGCGGATAAGCCAGCCAGCCGGCTGCTGAGAATTCACCGATCACAAGCGATATATTCATCAGCACCATACCGGCCGCGAACAGCCAAAAGCTAACTGAGTTTAAAAAAGGAAAGGCTACGTCCCGGGCGCCGATTTGCAGCGGCAGTACCAGGTTTATTAAGCCAAACATGAGCCCCATGGCTACGAAAAAAATCATGATTGTGCCGTGGGCGGAAAAGACTTGCTGGAAAAGGTCCGTAGTAAAGATACCGTCACCGCCGGAAGCCGTGGCTTGCTGCAGGCGTATCATCATGGCGTCCGTTCCGCCGCGAAGCAGCATCAGTAGCGCAACAATAATATACATGATGCCAATTTTTTTCGGGTCAAGCGACGTCAGCCATTCATTCCAAAGCCACTTCCAGCGTTTTGTATAAATTAAAAATCCGATCACTAAAAGACCTGTTAAGCTCATCATTATTCCGCCGCCGATAGTTACCGGGTCATCAGGCAGGGCGTCAAAATTCAAGCGGCCTAGTAAATTATTCATGACGGCAAAAGAAAGCTTAATATCACTTCTTTATACAATCCTTCTTGGACGGATGAATAATAAGTCGGCGGATGGTCAACTGTCGGTTCGGCAAGTTTTTTATATTCATTTTCGGATAGATTTTTTTGTGATTTTTTAACCGCTCCAACCCAAGCCTCAAAATCGGAATTTGAGCCGGCGCTGGCAATAAAAGTCATATCAGAAAAACCCCGTCCGCTGATATTAGCTGAGGAACCGCGAAAATCACCCGGTTCGTCTGCCAGCAAATTTATTTGCGTGGACATGCCTGCCATGGCATAAATCTGCCCGCCCAGCTGCGGTATCCAAAAGGAGTTCATAGCGCCATCACCGGTAAGCTGAAAATTAACCGGCGTACCGGCCGGAAATTTTACGTAATTAACAGTAGCAATATTTTGCTCGGGGTAGATAAACAGCCACTTCCAATCCATGGCGATGACTTGGATGGTTAAAGGTTTAGTCTCCGCTTCCAGCGGTTTAAAGGGATCTAGCTCATGTGAACTTTTATAAGTAACTATCGACAAAATTACAATTAAGGCAAACGGCACGCCCCACCATATCGACTCCAGCAAACGGCTATGATCCCAATCCGGCTTGTACTTGGCTTTATCGTTACCTTCGCGGTAGCGCCAGGCAATACCGAATATTAACGCGAATACGGGAAGGATTATTATGAGGCTTAAGCCTGAAGCGAAAATCAACAGATTCTTTTCTTTGGCGGCAACCTGACCCTTAGGGTCAAGGATACTGACCTCGCTGCCTTGGCTCAAAATCAATATTAGCCCAAACAGCCAGAAGCAAAAAATCACCACCATTATTATTTTTTCTATGTTTTTCATTACCCCAGCCTAAGAATAAGCATTGTCTACACTATATCATTTATGGCGGTGATTTCAGATCAATTTCAGGCGTTATTATTTATCCCGGCCGTGTTTATTCTTGGTTTTTTTGTATACGTCATTTAATCTTTTTTTGGCATTATGCAAATGAGTTTTAGCCCAGTCGAATTCGGTGGAGAGAATCAGCAGGCCCGCCACAATTACCAGCATCCCGGGACCGGGCAGCGGCAGCAATATAATTCCAATGATAATTACAAAGACACCGAAGATGGCGATAAGAATTTTTTTAAGTGCTTTTAAGGAGTGATTCATGTGCCGGCTGCCTTTCATAAGCTCCTTTAGTATATAAAATAGTATTATGAAGTAGGTGCATAATATTTAACAGAGTTTTATTTATTTGTCTGTAAATATTTATCCAGGCGTTATAATAACCGTTACAAGGAGAGCACAATGTTTAAATTACCAGATTTACCCTACGATTTTAATGCGCTGGAGCCGTATATTGATGAGCAGACAATGCGTTTGCACCACGGGAAACATCACCAAACCTATTTAGACAAGCTAAATTCAGCTATTGACGGCCAGGCCGACCTGGAGGAAAAAACCATTGAAGAACTTCTAAAAGATTTATCCTCGCTTTCCGAGGACGTACGTACCCCGATACGAAATAACGGCGGCGGGCATTATAATCACAGCTTTTTTTGGCAAATCATGGGTCCGGCTCAATCCGGCCGGCCCGAGGGCAAAATTGCTGAGGCTATAGATTCGACCTTCGGTGATTTTAAAACATTTCAGGAAAAATTTAGCGAAGCTGCAGTCGGACGCTTTGGTTCCGGCTGGGCCTGGCTGGTAGACTACCGCGGCAACCTGGAAATTACCTCAACCGCTAACCAAGATAGCCCTATCTCAGATGGCCAAAGGCCAATTCTCGGCCTGGACGTCTGGGAGCACGCCTATTATCTGAAATATCAGAACCGCCGGCCGGAGTATATAGAAAACTGGTGGAAAGTAGTAAACTGGAGCGAAGCAGAGAAAAGGCTGGTATAAGTATTAAATCGTGAAAGCCGCGGAACTTTTTGTCAAATGTTTGGAAGCTTGCGACGTCAAGTACGTCTTCGGCGTACCCGGCGAAGAAAGCTTGGATTTGTTAGAGGCACTTAGAAAATCATCTATCGAGATGATTACAACCCGCGACGAGCAAACCGCCGTTTTTATGGCTGCGACCGTAGGCAGGCTAACCGGACGCGTCGGAGTAGCTCTTTCCACACTGGGCCCGGGCGCTACCAACCTGGTTACCGGAGTGGCTTACGCTCAACTTGGCGCTATGCCTGTGCTGGTTATCACCGGCCAAAAACCGATTAAAAACAGCAAACAAGGCAAGTTCCAAATAATAGACGTAGTGCGAATGATGAAGCCGTTAACTAAATTCACCGAGACCATTATCAGCGCCAACCGCATTCCCAGCGCCGTCTACCATGCTGTCAGGGTTGCCGAACAGGAGCGTCCGGGCGCCGTCCATTTGGAATTTCCCGAAGACATTGCCCAAGAAGACAGCCAAGCCCGCCCTATAAGCTGGCAAAAAGTACGCCGGCCCGTACCAGACGAAAAAGGCATAGAGACTTTTGTTGAAACAGTCGAAGCGGCAAAATCTCCGATTATATTAATAGGCGCGGGAGCAAACCGCAAATTGATTAGGAAACAGCTGCGCCGGTTTATTGACAAGACAAAAATCCCATTTGTTACCACCCAAATGGGCAAAGGAGTCGAAGATGAAAGTGATCCTAACTACATTGGCACCGCCGCCTTAAGTGAAAATGATTTTGTACATAAAGCCCTGGAAAAAGCTGATTTGATAGTTATGCTGGGCCACGATATTACCGAAAAACCGCCGGTTTTAAGCGAAGGCAGCCAAAAATTTATTCATATTAATTTCTCGCCCGCTGAAATTGACAGCATATACACGCCGGATTTTGAAGTTGTAGGCGATATAAGCTATTCTCTTTGGGCTTGTACCGAGCAAATAAAAAAACAGGATTGGGATTTTTCAAACTTTTTTGTGGTCAAGCAAAAACTGGCAGAAAACATCGATTCCAAATCAGACTCCACTGCCTTTCCAATAAAACCGCAAAGATTCGTAAAATCTCTACGGGCAATTATTCCCAAAGATTCCATCTTGTCTCTTGACAACGGAATGTACAAATTGTGGGTCGCCAGAAATTATCCGGCTTACGAGCAAAACACTGTGCTGCTGGATAACGCCTTGGCTACTATGGGCGCCGGCCTGGGCGTAGGCATGAGTGCAAAAATCCTGAACCCGGATAAAAAGGTTGTTATCGTCGCCGGCGACGGCGGATTTTTGATGAATGTTGCCGACCTGGAAACTGCTGTAAGGCTCAAACTGGATTTGACTATTGTAGTCGTGGTTGACGAAGGCTACGGCATGATCAAGTGGAAGCAGCAGGCCATGAAAATGGCCGATTATGGACTTAGCTTTTCTAATCCTGATTTTGAGAAATTGGCCGAGAGTTTTGGCGCGTTTGGCCACGGCAAGAATATCCGAACTGTCGCGGAATTTGAAAAGCAACTTGAAAAATCCATAAACTCCAAGGGTGTTCATATAATTGAACTTCCGGTAGACTATACGGAAAACGAAGCTTATTTTGGCAGCGGGCTTTTAAGGCAGATAAAGGAGCTATAGATATGGCGCTTGAATCTATCAATCCAAAAAATAAACAGCTAATTAAAAAATTTGACGAGCTGAGCGATAAACAAATAAAGCAAAAAGTGGTCGAGGCTCAATCGGCCTTTGAAGCTCACAGGCAAACCGATTTTTCGCAGCGCGCGCAATTAATGCACGGCTGCGCCAAAATTTTACGAGATAGGAAACAAAAACTGGCCGCAATAATTACCGATGAAGTCGGCAAAACCCTTACGGCCTCGAAAGCCGAAATAGAGAAATGCGCCAACGTCTGCGAATTTTACGCGGATAATGCCCGGGAATTCTTATCAGAAGAATATATTAAAACCGATGCCAGCCAAAGCTACGTACGGTTTGACCCCATAGGAATTGTTTTGGCCATAATGCCCTGGAATTTTCCATTTTGGCAAGTATTTCGTTTCGCCGCTCCGGCACTGATGGCCGGCAATGTTGGGCTGTTAAAGCATGCCGCCAACGTGCAGTTAAGCGCTTATGCAATCGAGGAAATATTTGAATCAGCCGGTTTTAGCAAAGGTTGTTTCTTGAACTTAGCGATTAGTTCCGGAGCTGTAGAGAAAGTAATTTGTGATGAGCGGGTAAAAGCCGTTACTTTGACCGGCAGCGAAAAAGCCGGCTCAGCCGTAGCCGCTACCGCCGGGCGGGAACTTAAGAAAACCGTGCTGGAACTAGGCGGCAGCGACCCGTATATAGTACTGGCCGACGCCGATATTAAGGCGGCAGCTGAAGCCGCCGTTATTGCCAGACTGCAGTATAACTGCGGGCAAAGCTGCATAGCAGCTAAGCGTTTTATTATAGAAGAGCCAATTGCCGATAAGTTTATCGAAAGCTTGAAGGCTGAGGTTAGCAAATTAAAAATTAACGACCCCACTGAAGCGGAAACCGACGTAGGGCCAATGGCTAACGAGAAAATGCTTTCTGCTATCCAGCGGCAAGTTGATGATTCTCTTAGCCAGGGCGCCGAGTTGGTCGCGGGAGGTAATTCAGACGACAAAAACGGTTATTTTTATAACCCAGCAATTGTGGTTGGCAATGACGTATCTATGCCAATATTTTCCGAGGAAACTTTTGGACCGGTGTTTGCCGTCATAAAAGTCAGGGACGCCGAGCAGGCCGTAAAAGTCGCCAATGACAGTCCTTTCGGTCTAGGCGCCACCATATTCACCTCCGACAGTGAAAATGCCATCAAAAATCTAGCTCCTAGCATAGAATCAGGCTCGGTTTTTATAAATGGGCCCGTCAAATCTGATCCGAGGCTGCCCTTCGGCGGCGTAAAAAATTCCGGTTATGGCCGCGAACTGTCTGAATATGGAATAAAAGAATTCGTCAATATAAAAACCGTCTGGGTTAAATAGCCTAATAAGCGGCCGATGTGAATTTTTATAAAACCAATTCGCCTGACTCGGTGACTGAAATTATTGCTAATAAAATAGTTTCCCGTTTATCGTGCGGGCAAAAAATTTTTTGGATTGTTACAGGCGGGTCTAATATCAAAATTCAGGTTGAGGTTAGCCGTTTGCTCAAACCATATGAGCTTAGCAATTTGACGGTTACCTTGACGGATGAACGATTTGGGCCGGCTGGACATCCGGATTCTAACTGGCAGCAGCTGATTGAAGCTGGTTTTGACTTGCCAAAAGCCAAACTTTTGCCGGTTTTAATTGATAGCGACAGACAAAAAACAACTGATGAGTTTGCCAAAAATCTGGAAGCTGGGTTTTTTAAAGCTGATTATTCGATGGGTATTTCCGGCATCGGCCCTGATGGCCATACAGCCGGAATTTTGCCGGGAAGTCCTGATATTGATTCTCCTAAACTGGCTGTAAGTTATTCGGATAAGGGAATTGCCGGTGAATCACCCGAAGGCGTAAAACGCGGCATTGATAGAATAACAATGACAGCCGCCGCAATTGCCAGAATAGACGAAGTTGTAGTTTGCGCCTTCGGTAAAGCCAAATGGCCATGGCTTGATAAGTTAGAAGAAGTTTTACCGGTTAAGCAAAACCCAGCCCAAGCCTTAAAAAAAGCTGGTAAACTAGAAGTCTATAACGATTACAAAGGAATTCCAGTTGATAAGAGCCTATCCATTTGAGTATGAAACGACATTTCTCGGCGAGCAACAGATTATAGCTTATGTACAATACGCTGCACGAGTACCGAATTTAAAAATGTTATTATGTGCCAAGAATAAATTAAAAAAGCGAACTTGCTTCGCTTTAGAAAGTTGTGGCGGGTAGTTCTGATGAAACTAGGCTTTATTGGGCTAGGCAAAATGGGCGGCCGCATGAGTGAGAAACTGCTTAATGAAGGGCATGTCATTGTTGGATTGGATTTATCTGAGGGAGCACGAGAAGCCCTAAAAGCTAAGTTTCCAGATTCCAAAAAACTGCGCTTAGCCGATAGCTTGCGAGATTTAATCAGCGATCTGCCCGCGCCGAGAGTAGTTTATCTGATGCTTCCGGCTGGCGATCCGACAGAAAAAACACTGGAACAGCTGGCAAATGCTTTAGAGGCCGATGATATTGTGATCGACGGCGGCAATTCAAAATTTGACGACACTGACCGGCACGCCAAAAAATTTGCCGGCAAAAATATTCGATTCCTCGGCATCGGGATCAGCGGCGGAATTATTTCTGCTTACCAGGGCTACCCCCTGATGGTTGGAGGAGACCGATCCGCTTATGAGCATATTAACCCCGTTTTAGAAAGTCTGGCTAAACCCAATGGCGGCCATGAATATTTTGGACCGGGTGGCGCCGGGCACTTCGTTAAAATGGTTCACAATGGAATCGAATATCCATTCATGCAAGCATTGGGCGAGGGTTTTGGTGTAATGGATAATTCGCCTTACGGCCTAGATCTTCTAAAGGTTGCCAAGCTGTATCAAAAAGGCACGCTGGTTTCAGGCTTTATGCTGGACCGGGTAGTTGAAGCTTTGGAAGATGATACGGTAAGCCAAGTCGAAGGAGTTATCGGTTCAGCTTCCGGCGAAGCTGTTTGGACAGTTGATGAAGCGAAGAAAAATAATTTGCCGGCCGAGTCAATTGAGCAATCCATAGATTTTCGAAAGCGCTCGATTAACGACCCGTGGGTACAAAAATCTTTCGCAGCTCGCATGGTGGGCGCGCTGCGTATAAAATTCGGCGGACATCCTGTTAAGAAAAAAACCGACTGAACCTTGTGACATATTTATTTTCTGAATTGGAAGCGTTGCAAACGCCACGGGCTTGAGCACAGCGAAACCCGTAGAGAGCTCTTCCAATTCAGAAAATAAATATGCTCTTTTGCATGTTAGTATATATTGACATGAAGCAGGCGGATTCCGATCGCAAATTAAAACCTGAACCGTGCATTTTAATCATTGCCGGCATAACCGGAAATTTGGCAAAAAAATATTTGCTGCCAGCTCTATATGACTTAATTGTCGCCGATATGCTTCCTGATAATTTTAAAATAGTAGGGCTTAGCCGCCGCGACATTGAAACTGCGGATTTGCTCCGAATAATCGAAGACGACCTTGGAAACAAACGCCAGAAAGTAAATAAAAAGGCACTTTTAAAGATGACCGAAATGCTGCATATATGTCTGATGAACATTTCCAAACCACAAGATTATAAAATACTGCGGGAAGATCTTGATAAAATTGAAGACGATCTTGGGCTGTGTATGCACCGGCTGTATTACCTGGCAATTCCTCCGCAAATTTTTGGACCTGTGATCGACGGGCTTGGAACCTTTGGCTTAAACAAAGGCTGCCAGCACGGTTCAACCGAAAGCCGGCTGCTGCTGGAAAAACCTTTCGGCTTTGACCTGGCTTCGGCTAAAGAACTCGTCGGGCGCCTAAATAATTCTTTCAGTGAAGATCAAATCTATAGGGTTGATCATTACCTAGCTAAAGAAAACGCCCAAAATATATTAACTTTCAGGTTTGAAAACCCGCTGTTTAGCCGCATATGGGACCGTAATTCAATCGAATATATTACGATAACAGCGGCCGAGACAATCGGCATTGAAGACAGAGCTGATTTTTATGATCAAATTGGCGCGCTGAGGGACTTTGTACAAAGCCATTTGTTGCAATTGCTGTGTTTAGCCACAATTGAAGAGCCGGCGGACCGTTCGGCTGAAAGCCTGCATAAAGAAAAGGTCAAATTGTTAAACAGCGTGGCAGTAATTAAGCAGGACGAAGTGGCCAGCCGCGCCGTGCGCGGGCAATACGAAGGCTACGCTGCAGAAGTTGGCAATCCGAAGACGACCACCGAAACCTTCGCCGCCCTGCGTCTTCAGATTGATAACGAACGTTGGCGCGGCGTGCCAATTTTGCTGCGCCACGGCAAGGCAATGACTGACAAAATCACCGAAATAAATTTTAAGCTGCACGATCGGCTTAAAGCCGGCCATCCTCCCAGCATCTTGACAATCCGTATCCAGCCTGATGAAGGAATCGTCCTAAGCCTGGTGGCTAAGAAACCGGGCTTCGACAGCCAGACACAAACCGCCCAAATGCAATTTTGCTACGACCAGCATTTTGCCGATGCATTACCCAACGCCTACGAATATGTCCTGGTTGACGCTTTGCGCGGAGACAGGGGGCTATTCCCTACTGCCGACGAAGTCATCAGATCGTGGGAAATAATTGAAAACGTAGTGCAGGCTTGGACGCATAACGAACACAAACCTGAGATTTATGAAGTTGGCAGCCAAGGCCCCGAATCTGCCAAAAAACTAGCAATGGAAGTTGGCGCTTCATGGGAAACTCACCAGCTAAAAGTCTGCTAGTTAAGTCCGGTTAATATTCATCCCAAGCTTTTGGCCTCAAGGAATTTAGATCCAGCTCGGTGATTGCCCTCAGAAGTAACCGGCCGGTTTCGGCATTAGTCATTAATGGCAAATGATGGTCAACTGATAGTCTTCTAATGGTATATCCGTCGGGATCCGGCTGGTCGATCGTAGGAACGCATACCAGCAAATCGAGTTTCTGATTAGCTATGTAACTTTCCAAAGACGGTTCTTTTTTATCCTTGATTTTATACAGTTTTACTGTTTTGATTCCGTGACTGGCATAAAACTTATGATTGCCGGGTGTGGTAAATAGATTATAGCCCTTTTCCCGGAGTGCTTTGACTTCATCGATAAACTTATGTTTTTGTGAATCAGGCAGGCTGATGCAAATATTTTTACCGGTGATAGCATGGTCGGCTGCCAGCCAGGAATTGTAAAAGGCTTCTAAGAGATCGTTGCCAAAACAAGCGACTTCGCCGGTCGAGGCCATTTCTACTGTCGCCACTGGGTCGGCTCCCTTGAGTCTATTATAGGAAAATTGCGGGCTTTTAACCGCCACGTAATCCAGCTCAAGCGTTTGATATTCTTTCGTTTCATCAACCCTGCCAAGCATAGCTTGGGTGGCAAGTTCGATAAAATTAACCTTAGTTACTTTAGAAACAAACGGAAAACTTCTTGAAGCTCGAACGTTGCATTCTATCACTTTTATGTAATTATCTTTGGCTATGTACTGGACGTTGAATGGCCCGGTGATTTGGAGCGCTTCAACGATCTTTTTTGTGATATTTTTGACCCTGCGGATTGTTTCAAGATATAAGTGCTGTGCCGGCAACACCACGGTAGCGTCACCGGAGTGAACGCCCGCGTTTTCAATATGTTCGGTGATGGCATAAACCAAAATTTTACCGTTAAGGGCTACGCCGTCCATCTCAATTTCCTTAGCGTTTTTTATGAAATCAGAAATTACCACCGGGTAGTCTGGAGACAATTTTTTAGCCTTTTGTAAGTAATGCATCATTTCTTGGTCGGAATCAACCACGCTCATAGCACCACCCGACAACACGTAAGACGGCCTTATAAGTACGGGGTAGCCTACTTTTTTGGCAAATTTAAGCGCATAATTCAGCGTCGTCACTTCCTGCCAATCAGGCTGGTCGATGTCCTTGTCATTGAGCATATCGGAAAATAGCTTGCGGTTTTCGGCGTTGTTTATATTTTGAGGCGTGGTGCCTAAAATCTGATAGCCGGCTTTATGCAACGGCAGGGCTAAATTGTTAGCAATCTGGCCGCCGACCGAAATTATGATCGGCGCGTTCTCAAAGTCTGCTATATCGGAAACACGCTCAGAAGTTAACTCCTCAAAATAAAGCCGGCTGCTAATATCAAAATCGGTTGACACCGTTTCCGGATTCGAGTTAATAATGATTGTTTCTTTGTTATTTTTTTGGAGTGTTTTAACCGTATTTACAGCGCACCAGTCAAACTCGACCGAAGAGCCAATAGAGTATGGCCCCGAACCAAGCGTAATTATGCAATTTGCCAGAGGTTTTATATCGTTATGCGTGCCCGAATATGTTAAATAAAGGTAGTTTGTTTTGGCCGTAAATTCACCGGCCAGCGTATCGATTTGTTTGATAGACGGGATGATCCCCAGCTTCTTTCGCTTGATTCTTATTTCGCTCTCACTTTGTTTGGTTATCTTGGCAATCGTCTTGTCGGAAAAGCCGGTTTGCTTAGCTTTTTGGAGCAGTCTTTCGTCGAGAACTTTCTCGCTGCCCAGCGATTTGCCTACGTCAACTATTTCTTTAATTTGGCATAAGAACCACTCATCGATATTACTTAATCTTTTAATCTGTTTGACGGTTTTGCCGGCTTCCAGCGCTTGGGCAATAGCAAAAATTCTCCGAAACGTGGGGTTTTTTATTTCATCGATATAGTTTTTATCAAAGTCATAATTGTGATCTGTCAGGCCCTCGCACCCGGTATTTTGCATCCTGACGGCCTTTTGCAGGCCTTCGGTAAATGATCTAGCCAGCGCCATAACTTCACCGACGCTTTTCATATCAGAACCTATCTGGTGGCTCGAGGATTTCAACTTAGTTAAATCCCAGCGGGGAAGCTTAACCGCGACGTAATCAAGGGCTGGCTCGAAAAATGCCGAAGTTTTACCGGTTACACTATTGCGAAGTTCATAAAGTTTCTTACCCATGATAAGCTTGGCCGCTATATAGGCCAGCGGGTAGCCGGTAGCTTTTGAGGCCAGCGCGCTGGATCTGCTCAAGCGGGCATTAACTTCGATAACTCTATACTCGCCGGTCTCGGAATTTAGGGCGTATTGGATATTGCATTCGCCGACAATTTTTAAATGCTTAATAGTTTTTATGGCTACTTCGCGCAAATGATAGTATTCGCTGTTCGTCAAAGTCTGCGAGGGCGCCACGACAATACTCTCCCCCGTGTGGACCCCCATAGGATCTAAGTTTTCCATGTTGCAGACAGTTATGGTGTTGCCGGCCATATCTCTGACCACTTCGTACTCAATCTCTTTCCAGCCTGTAAGATACTCTTCTATCAGAACTTGGCTGACTTTATGAAAAATCTCTTTGCAACGGGACGCTAATTCTGATTCATTTTCAATCCTGCCTGAACCAAGACCTCCCAAAGAAAATCCCGAGCGCATCATCACCGGATAGCCGATTTTTTTAGCGGCTTTTTTGGCTTCACTAACATTGTAAGTAGCGATACTGTTTGCGCTGTTAACACCGATCTCGTCCAGCGCATTTTTGAAAAGCTGCCGGTCCTCGGTTATTTTTATTGATTCAACCGACGTGCCAAGCACTTTGACGCCGTATTTTTTTAATAAGCCTTTGTCGTGCAGTTCCAAGCCGAGATTTAGCGCGGTTTGCCCGCCAAAGCTCAGTAAAATTCCATCCGGTTTTTCTTTTTTGATAATTTTTTCCGTTTGTTCGATGCTCAGGGGCAAAAAATAAACTCTATCAGCCATATCGCTATCTGTCTGTACCGTAGCAATATTAGGATTAATTAAAACGGTTTTAATTCCTTCTTCTTTGAGGGCTTTAATGGCTTGTGATCCCGAGTAATCAAACTCGCCGGCCTGCCCGATTTTTAACCCGCCAGAGCCAAGGATTAAAACCTTTTTCGCCGGTCTCATAGGCTACCTACGAATTTATCAAATAAATACTCTGTGTCGGTCGGTCCGGGCGATGCTTCAGGATGGAATTGAACGGAAAAAAAAGGTTTTAAGCTGTGGTATACGCCTTCTACGGAATCGTCGTTGAGATTGTGAAACAGGACTTTCCAGCCTTCGGGCAAAGTTAATTCATCGACCGCGTAGCCATGGTTTTGGCTGGTTATATAGCATTTCTTATCCGTCTCGTCCATGCAGGGCTGATTGTGTCCGCGGTGGCCGAATTTAAGCTTATAAGTTTTAGCGCCGGCCGCGAGAGACATGATCTGGCTGCCAAGGCATATACCAAAAACCGGTTTGTCGCCTTTTAGGCATTTAGCCACAATGTCGATTGCCGGCTTATAGTCAGCCGGATCACCTGGTCCGTTCGACAATACCACCCCGTCATAATCTTCCGATGTAAAATCATAGTCATAGGGAACTCTGCGAACGCAAACTCCCCTGGAAACCAGCGAACGAACAATGTTTTCTTTGGCTCCGCAGTCTAGCAAAACTACTTTTTTTGGAGCGTCCCTATTGTAGATTTTAGGTCTATCAATACTTATAAAAGAGAATTTCACATCTAGAGTATTTTTTGGGGCATCCATTGTTTGCAGTATTGCTTTCATACTGCCTTTTGAGCGCAAGTGCCGGGTTAGATAGCGGGTATCAACTCCGCTGATGATTGGCACGTTTTGGATTTTTAACCATTCAAAGAACGACTGGTATGATCTCGGATGGCTCCATTCGTCAATCAAATTAGCCACCACCACGGCTTTAGCATAAATCTTTTCTGACTCCCATTTGTCTTTATGCACCCCATAGTTGCCGATTAAAGGATAGGTAAAAATAAGTATTTGCTCCGCATACGATGGGTCGGTCAGAGTTTCCACGTAACCGGTCATTCCGGTATTGAATACAGCCTCGCCGCAGACTGCCCCGTCAAACCAATCGGCAATAGGCGCGATGATTTCGACTCCGTCTTCAAGCCTTAGGATGCCTTTTTTTTGTACAAAAAAATCGCCCGAGCTTCGGACGATAGTTGATTCATTATCGGAATTATATTTTTTGTTGATTCTCACACTCGAAATACTCTAGCAACTTTATGCTATCGATGCAAGATTTTTCTTGCCACAATCTACGCACCACGAGATTGTGGCTTAATAGTTGTGATATTATTTTAGTAATGCATGTTGTTTCAATCGATCAATTCGATACAAAACTGTTAAAAGAAATATTCGACCAAGCGGATAATTTTCAAAAGTTGCTTGACGATAAAGATTCTAAAAAAAAACTCAGCGAAAAACATAGTGGCAAACAAATTTGCACCCTCTTTTACGAACCGTCGACAAGGACACGCCTAAGTTTCGAAACGGCAGCCCTAAAACTTGGCATTGGAGTAGTGTCGACTGAAAGCGCGGGCCAATTTTCCTCAGCTAGCAAAGGCGAAACCATTGAAGACACTATGCAAGTGCTCAACCAATACGGATTTGACGCGATTATTATCCGCCATCCGGAAACCGGGGCCGTTAAACGTGCGGCCAACGTGAGCCAAACGCCCGTCATAAACGCCGGCGACGGCAAAGGCGAGCATCCGACCCAGGCTCTGTTAGATGCCTACACTATTAGGAAAGAATTCGGCCGGCTTGATAATTTACGCATCGTAATGGGCGGGGATCTAAAATATGGCCGCACCGTCAGATCGCTCGCTCGCCTGCTTTCACAGTACCCAAATAATCATATAATTTTCGTTTCGATTCCTAAACTTATGATGGATCAGGATATTAAAAACTTGCTTACTAGCTCCGGAACAACTTTTGAAGAATCTACGAACTTAGAACAAGCTTTGAGCGATTCAAATGTTGTGTATTGGACAAGGCTGCAAAAAGAACGGCTGGAAAAACCTGGCGATTTTGACTCGGCAGGCTTCGACCTAATTAAAGAATCAATCAAGAATCTGCCCCTAGACGCCATCATACTTCATCCGCTTCCTCGAGTTGATGAAATTGCTGTAGAAATTGACTCCGATCCTAGGGCAAAGTACTTCCAGCAAGCCGGCAACGGACTATACATAAGAATGGCCCTGCTGGATAAAATAGCCGGCGAAAGCTAAATGATGGCAAGCATAATCTTACCAGGTTTGATAGACCCTCATGTTCATTTGCGCGATCCTGGACAGATCCATAAAGAAGATTTTTTCACTGGCACTTCCGCGGCACTAGCTGGCGGCTATACGACTGTCGTCGATATGCCCAATAACGCAGAACCGATTTTTAGCGAAAAAAAACTTGACGAAAAAATTTCCATAGCCCGTCAAAAAGCTGTTTGTGATATCGGCTTCAATTTCGGTACGCTCGGGGATAATTTTGATCAATTTAGTAATGTCTATGACAAAGTAGCCGGCCTGAAAGTATACTTAAACATCACGACCGGCGGCTTCATTATTGACAAGAAAAAGCTGGCAGAAATCTATCAAGCCTGGGAATCCGATAAACCAATATTCCTGCATGCCGAAGATGATGTTTCTGACTTAGTGCTATCCACGCTTAGATCAATTCCGCGGCGTACTCATATTTGCCATGTCTCCAGCCAAGCCGAACTGGAATTTGTAATGAAAGCTAAAGATGAAGGCCTGCCCATAACCTGCGGCGTAACGCCGCACCATCTTTTTTTAAATGAGACCGAGGGTGATAAGCTGGGAGCATTTGGCCACATGAAGCCGCTTTTAAAACCGGAAAAAGACCGACAGTTCCTCTGGGATCATTTAGATGGTTTTGATATCGTTGAATCCGATCATGCGCCGCACACTAAACAAGAAAAACAATCTGATAATCCGCCATTCGGCGTGCCAGGCCTGGAAACGACACTGCCCTTGATACTGACGGCTGAGGCCGAAGGCAAACTTACCCGCAGCCAGCTGCTGGCTAAACTGCACACCAACCCGGCAAAGCTGCTGGGCTTGCAGACTGATCAAACGACCAAAATAGAAGTCGATATGAGCGAGTATGAGATCAATAATGAAGATTTAAAAGCCAAATGCGGCTGGTCTCCGTTTGCCGGGCGCCGGGTTATCGGAAAAGTTAAAAAAGTAATTCTGCGAGGCAGCACGGTTTATAAAAACGGGAGCTTAGCTGCCGAAGCAGGGTCGGGCAGAATAATTCAATGAAATATAAAATTGGGGTTTATGGTTCCAGCGCCGGCGATATGGATAAGGTTATGCCCAAAGCCTTGGAGCTTGGCAGGATTCTACAAAAATATGCTGATAAAGTAATTTTAATAACCGGCGCCTGCCCCGGGCTGCCTTTCGCGGTTATATCTGAAGCTGCGAAAGGTAATGTGGAGGTATGGGGTTTTTCATCTTCTGTAGACGTGGCTAGCCAGCGCACCGAGTATCCGGATGATGACTTGACGATCTATAGCAAAATTACCTACGTCCCGGCCAACTTCCCGGGAGCCGATAGCGACAGGGTCTGCAAAAAATACCGCAATGTCGTTTCAACTTCAAACTGCGACGCCGGGATTATTATTTCCGGACGCTGGGGCAGCCTAAATGAATTTACAAATCTGCTGGACATGCAAAAAGTCGTCGGCGTACTAACTGGAACCAGCGGTATCGCAGACGAGCTGCCAGAATTATCAAAAAAAATATCCAAACCCGGCCAAGGCCAAATAATTTTCGAATCAGACCCTAAAAAATTAGTAAAAAAAATCCTTGCAACTATGAATTAGCTTCTTTTCTACGAACATCGAGCAAATCTTGTAAATGTGATGAGGCGTTAGGCCCCATATGGGGGATTTCAATTTTATCTGAAAGACCATGTCTATTAATAATGCGCGGCCAAGTTATACTGAGTCCATCAAAACTCTCATCTGATGCGCTAACACAAAGCACTTGCTCATCGCCTGCCAAAGCCCGCAATAACCGAGCCAATTCTATGCCAGACGCAAAATTATTAATAATGCCATGTCGCGCCTGCTTGTCTAAATGCCCATTAATTTCAGAACGAACCTCTTCATAGCACATCTCACCTCTATACACCGGAATCGCTCTTTTGCCATGCTCCCCCACCACATACAAAGGTTCAGGTATTTTTAATCCTCGCTTTAATAAAGCATAGCGCGCTCGGTTGACATCTAGCTGTCCGCCAAAGCCTATTACCTGACTGCCCGAGAAATGATCTAACCTTGAAAGCTCTTGATTTAATTCATCAACGGGAGTACCAATTACAACTAAGTTTCGACAGTCACCGACTGATTTTATGCCATTAAATGCAATTTCCAGATTAGTTTTCAAGAGTTCGCTTCTACTTGTTTGTTCGTCTGGCTGTTTCCCTGCACTAATGACTACAACGTCGAAATCACCCGTTAGTTCCTCGTCAACTTTAAAGGTTGAAGCAATTTCAGGATAAGCACCGGCAACATCTGAGACAGCAGCTTCGGCACTAGTTTTTCTATTTGACGATACCACAACTTGATTAGCGATAGCTTGAGCAGCCAATTGCATTACAAGAAACGAGCCAACACTGCCACACCCGAATATGCCTATACGCTCCAGTTGCTCCGGACCCGGACTTTGAACCATATGTATAGTTTAACATAAACAATATAAATTGTCTATAGTAAAGATTGTTTAATTTCAGCGGCTAGATTCGGATTCCACATAGCACCGGTTACGGACATGACTATGTCGGCTCCGGCTTGGCGATATTCGTGGAAATCATCAGACGATAAAACCCCGCCCACACCCATTATATTGAATTCATAACCGAATTCCTCGCGGTACTGCTTTAAATACCGAGTCATTTCCAGGCCCGCCCATTTTATTGGAGCACCGCTAATGCCTACTTTTGGCCGACCCGGAAATACATTATTACCCGATTTATCTACAACAGGAACAGGAATAGTATTTATCATGCTAAAACCGTCAACGATATTACCAACCCTCTTTATCAAATCTTTCATTTGATTATGATCAGAATAATAGGCTGTTTTAATGATAAATTTTAGCTGCGGATAGGCCTCACGGACCGCATTGACAATCCGCTCGGTAATGTCAAGATCAAAACAAGCCATTACCGCCTCGCCTTCGTTTGGACAACTCAAATTGATTTCTATAACACTCTCATAGCCGGTTTGCTTTATCAGCTCAATCCCGCGCACATGATCTTGGACAAAATCTTCTCGGCCTTTACCGCGAGCCGTGCCCTGAAACGCTACCAAAACCGCCTGACCTTTTTTTGGTAAAGCTATGGATTCTTTAACAAACGGTTGCCATTTGGCTGGACTAACAGAAGGAATACCTAGCGAATTTGCCGCCGCCAATGGTTCGGAATATTTATCAGCCACTAAAACTTTTTCAGTATCTGGCCCAACGTTCCCGTCAGTAGTTACTGGCCGCACATGCGGATATGGATTAATAGGAAAAGTATCAGTCCGAACTGATTTAAGCGTTACTATGTCAAAACCTTTGTCTAGCGCAGCCTTAATGAACCGCGTCCTAGGCAACGGCCCGGCGGCTATACCGAACGGTGAGTAAACCTTTGTTCCAAAAAAATTATACTGCGGCTGGCCGGTATTTTTATAGGGTTGTTTAATATCGGCGTAATCACCAAACGGGCCCTTAGTATTATTCTCATCAAACTCAAGCTGATCGTTATAAAGCTGAACTTGCTGCAACATTTCGTGTTTTATCTTAACACAGCCCTCTTGTATTAGGTTATAATGACATATACCTATATGACAATAGAACCGGCATTTTTATACGTTTTTTTCTTGGTGGGACTGGCTGCGATTTGCTCTGGGCTTAATATTTCTTTGATTTCGCTAAACCCCGACGATTTAAGGCGTAAGGCTAATTTGGGCAATGTGCACGCAAAAAGGATATTGTCACTTAGAAATAATGCCCATCTAAGCCTCGCTAGTATTTTGCTGGTTAACGTGGCAGCGGCTTCAGCCACAGCACTAGTTTTAGGCAACCAATTTAATAGTTTTGTAGCCGGCGCGATAGCGACACTGCTTTTGGTAATATTTAGCGAGCTGGCTCCTCAGGCCCTTTTTACTCGTCACGCCTTAATTATATGTTCTTACTTTTCGCCTCTTTTGCGTTTAATGATTTTTATTACTTATCCCCTCGCCAAACCTCTGCAATTAGTCCTAGACCGCATTTTCGGCCGGCATGATGAAAAGAGCAAACTCCATACCAGACATGAGCTAGCACTAATGATACATGAACATTTGGGCGAAAGAGAAAGCGAGCTCGACGAAGATGAGGTAGAAATCATAAAGGGTGCCCTAAAACTTAGCGAAACATATGTTGAAAAAATAGTAACGCCGGTTCGGAATGTTTATTGGCTAAGCGAAGATACGGTTATAGATGCCGAGAAAATCGATGAAATTAAAGCAGCCGGCTGGAGCCGTATTCCGATATTCAACAAGGAATTGACCAAATGTTTTGGTATTTTACGAATGAAAGACCTAGTAGATATTGATTTTGACGGAAGAAGCTACAAGGTTAACGAATTCAAACTATATCCAACAAAAATAGTAGGCAGCCGTACGGCTCTTGACACTATGTTTCGTAAATTTATTGGAGCCCGCACGCATCTTATGCCTGTCGAAAAAAATGACGAGATCATCGGCATAGTGACAATAGAGGATATCGTGGAAGAAATTATCGGCCACGAAATCATTGATGAGTCAGATTATGCAGCCAGTCGTACCTAACTGCCGAGCTCAGAATTGATCATATTGAGTTTTTTGGTTTTGGCGGCGCCATTTGGCTATTTCAGCATGATTTCCGCTCAGTAAGACTTTCGGCACTTTTTGTCCTCGGAAAACTTCCGGCCTGGTATACTGCGGAAACTCCAGTGTTTCGCCGTCACTAAAACTTTCTATTTCGGCACTGTTTTCTCCGCCTAAAACTCCTGGCAGCAGGCGTACAATGCTGTCTATCACAACCATAGCCGGTAATTCCCCGCCGGTAAGGATATAGTCGCCGATTGATATCTGCATATCAACGTAGTCAGTTATACGTTCATCGTAGCCTTCATAGCGGGCACAAAGAAAGACCAAATCTTTCCCATTATCAGCTAACTTTTCTGCTGTAGACTGCTTAAACTTCTGCCCTTTCGGGGTCATCAATATGACTTTGGATTTTGGACTTTGGACTTTGGACTTTTCGATCGCAGCCACTAGCGGCTCGACTCGAAGAAGCATTCCGTCGCCGCCGCCGTAAACCGTATCATCAACAGTTTTCCTGGGCCCCAGCCCAAAGTCCCGCAAATTTATATACTCAAATTCCACAATTCCTTTGTCTTTAGCCTTAAAAAGCATGCTGGTTTCCAGCACCGGAGGAAACATCTCTGGAAATAAACTTATGATCGATACCTTCATTACTGATATTATCCCATAAATAAAACAATCCGCATAAAGGCGGATCATTCTATCACATAAGGCCCCGACTTGATAAATCAAATCGCTCGCAGGTGAGCCTATATTTTTGTTTTTTAGTCATTCGACTTCATTAATATTAACCGACAAGATTCAATAAATCAAACTCTATTTTCTTCCGGCAAATAACTAAGTCATACTTCTTTAGACAAAGAAGCAAGTCCATTCTTTTGTGCCGACAAAAGAATGCAAAAACTCTTGGGCGTCGAGCGGTCGTGAGTGTCTCATTGTCAAAAGACACAATGCTCGGCAAACTCACCAATTTTG
>JAHWKM010000012.1 GCA_019347895.1 Candidatus Parcubacteria bacterium
CCCAGGCCGCGCGGAGTGATAGGAATAATCCGCCCCCTTTCGGCCAGCTGCCAGCTGAAGCGGGCTGTTTTGCGCAGGTCATTCTCGTTGCGCGGATAGGCTACCATCGCCGGCGTGAGAGTCAATATACTGGCATCGGTTGAGAAATGCCGGCGGGCGTCATCACTGGTTACTACTTCGCCTAGCAAATGTTCTTGCAAATAATGGGCAACTTTATTCATCCGGTCAGAGTCCTTTTATCTTGAGTGGTTGGTAAATCATTATAGCGCATATGCTTTTTTAAGTTCTTTTGGGCTCTAACGGGATTCATACATAAGTTTAAAAATTTAATTCTAAAAGTTAGAAATTACTAAGATATATTAACACATGTGCGCTGAGCTTATGGTGTGTTCATAAAACCTTGTCCTGGCGGATGGACCATTTTTCCACTTCAGTGTATCTATCGGTCGGCGATACCATTCTCTCGGAATTAAAGCCCGCGAAAGGCGTGCGTACAATAAATGTATACCGCGGCTGGTACAAGGCCAAGGCCGGGTTGTCCTTGAGCCAGGCTTTTAAAAACGGTTCGTATTTGGCCGCCCTAATTTCCGGATTCGAACGGGAACGGCCGGCTACCAATGATTCGTCGGCAACGCTGGATTTATATTCGCTGAAGTTAAGCCGGGTGCGGGAATGTGGACTGGCCTGCGAACTATGCCAGTAGGCAAAAACGTCGGGATCGGCGCCGGTCAAAATAGCCGAAATCAAGGCCTCGTAATTATGGTCGGAAACGGTGGCTTTTAATTCTTCGCTATCTTGAAGCTTGACTATTACGTTGACGCCTAGCTCTTTCCACTGGCTCTGCAGCGCCTGGGTCACGGCGCTGTATTCGGCGCTTGCCTCAGAATGCAGCTGGAACTGCAGGGGTTTTTTATCTTTCATGCGCACGCCTTTGTTCGGATCCAATTTCCAGCCGGCCTTATCCAGTATCTTTTTGGCCTGTCCTATATTGCCGGTTATCTGCGTATAATCCTCGCTGTAGCCGACCTGAGAAGATAAAAGCGGACTGTTATTTGCCTTAAGAGGATAGCCGACGCTCTTAATTACTTTTTGCCTGTCCGCGCCCAGCACCAAAGCTTTTCTAACCTCCCCGTCAGCTAAAACCCCTTCCGAGGTCTTGAAAAAAACCATTACCTGGGCGCTTAGAGGCACGGTAAGCTCACTGTTTTTTATGTCGGCCAATATATTTTTTGGAGTGGGGAATAAGCCGCCAATAGCCTGCACTTTTTTATTGTCATAGCTGCTTTGCAGTTCTTCTTGGCTAGGGTAAGTTTTAATTGTGTAGCGTGAGAGCCGGGGTTTGCCTTTGTGATAATTATCAAAAGCCTGCAAGCCAATTTGCTGCTGTTTTATTTCCTCAGCTTTTACGGTATCCACCTCCACTACATCGAACTTAAAAGGACCGCTGCCAATCGGGCTAAGGGTGTTAAACGCATTTGACCTAAGCCGGTCGTGAGGCACGTCTCTTAATATATGCTCAGGAATAATTCCGGTGGTAAGCGAATGAGGAAAGGGGCTTAACGTGTCTTTTAGCGTAAAAACTATCGTTTTATGATCTGGCGCTTCGATAGTTATGTCCTGCCAGCTGGGCAATAAAAACGACTCGGCATTTGGTTCTTTTATAGTGTTAAAAGTAAAGACAACATCTTCAGAATTTAGCGGTTCGCCGTCGTGCCAACGGAGATTGTTTTTAAGTTTGACCGTATATATGGTCTCGGTTTCGTCAACACTGATTGATTCGGCCAAATCCGGAGCCAGCTGACCCTGGCTGTCATAAGTAAATAGGCCGGCAAACACCAGCTCCGACACTGAGGTGTCTACTGACCCGGAAGCGTAAATCGGATTGATATTGGTATACTCGCCTACTATTCCTTCATTAAAAATTCCGCCGCTGACAAACACTGTTTTTTCCGATTGCTGCTTCATAAAATTAAATTGTAAAAATACAGCTAAGCCAAGCAAAAGTATCAAAGCGATCCAGCCAATCAAAAACCGCCTTACGGCTAACAGATTGCTCAGACGCCGAAAGAAATGGCGGTTAATATTCTCATCGGCAACATGGCTTAAATCTTCAACTTCCTGTTTGCTCTTTCTGGCAAAACGGCGAAAAGTTAGTCTTATAGATCGACGGTTGAATATCATATTAAGCTAAATCTAGACAAGAATGCCCATGATCAACGATAGGGCGAATACTACGACCAATAAAATAGTTATATAATGAATCGTTCTGTCGGATCCGCGGCGCACAGTATTTACTTCCCCGCCGCCGCCTAAACCAGCACCCAAGCCGGCGCCTCTGGTTTGCAGCAATATCAAAATGGTCACTAAGATCATTGAACCGATTGTTATATATCCAAAAATATTCATCCCGTTAGAATTCCTTGATTTTTAAGTTTGTTTATCATTTAACCCAGATCATTTCCCGCAAATTCTAACGGGATTTTATCGTTCCACGAACGTCACTAATAAGTAGTTTACCAAGCCTATGATCATTCCCGCAAGCATCGCGAAGCCAAAATTAGTAACGTGCAGTCCGCCGTATAGCAGGCTGGCTAAAAGCACCATCAGCCCGTTAATGACAATCATAAACAATCCCAAGGTGATAAGCAGGGCCGGCAAGGTTATAAATACCACTATCGGCTTAACCAATGTGTTGACTCCCGCCAGCACCAAGCCGGCTAGAATTATTACAGTTATACTGTTGCCTACGCTTAAATTGTCGCCCAGCAAAGCGGCGGCGATTCCCAAGCCCAGCGAAGATACAAACCACCGGAATAAAAATTTGCCTACCCTAGACCGTCTTTTTGTTGTCATGCGTTTCTATTCTAACCTGGCTCAATACGGCGCGACAAGTTTTTGGAAAGCACCTCATTTCCTTTTTCGGAGATTAATACGTCATCTTCAATCCGGACGCCGATAGATTCCTCGTCAATATATATACCCGGCTCAACCGTCAGCACCATACCGGACGCCAGCGGTTTGGAATAATCGCCCACGTCGTGGACGTCAATTCCTAAAAAGTGGGAGGTCCGGTGGCGAAAATGCTTAAAAACGGATTTCGGGTTAACATCGCCGATCAGCCCCAGCTCGCGCAGTTTTTCACCGGCAAACCTGGCGACCTGCTTTTCGTATTCCCGCGGTATGGTTCCGGATTTTAAAAGTCCAAGGGCGTAGGTTTGGATTTCTAAAACCGCCGAATAAACCGCCTCTTGCCTGTTACTCGGCTCCGGACAGATTACTCTGGTTAAATCGGCGCAGTAGCCGTTAGTCGAGTAGCCGATATCCAGCAGGGTAATTTGTTTTTTATCAATACCGGCCTGGTTTTGGTGGTAATGAAGCGTGCAGGCATTCTGGCCGTTAGCTACAATCGGCGAAAAGGCCTGGTTGAGGCCGTGCTTAGCGCCGTAGCAGATAAGTTCCGCCTCGATTTCCCGCTCGTTTTTATAGCCGGCAAAGTTTTTGGATATAAGCGAGTACGCCTCGACCGTGTGGTCTATGGAGTATTTAATGGCGCTGATTTCGGCTTCGGATTTAATACTGCGCATATCCGCCAGCTCTGGGCGAAGATCAGCCAGGCTTAAGTTTTTATTCACGTTTTTTAGGCGCTTGACTAGCCGGCGGGCGGCGGGGTTGGTATATACATTATATATCCGGTCGTACTCGGGCTCAGGTTTGAAAGTACCTACCTGCCGGACGGTTTTCAAGGTTCCTGCCAGCCGGCGCCAACCCTCCTGATTAGAGTAGATGGTATTTATTCCTGAAAGGCGCGCAATTTTTAGGCTGTCAAACCCACCGCTAAACACTTCAAATCTAGCGTCGCGCTTAGGCAAAATTATATATTCTTCGCTGGCGTCCATCACCAGCACCATGTCCGGCTCGTTTATCCCGGTTAAATACCAGAAATTTGCGGACTGCTGAAAAGCAAAGGCGTCGTCGTCGCGCGTCTTTTGTAAAAGCCCGTTGCCGGTTATAATTATCGGATCGCCGCCGAATCTGGCTTTTAACTCAGCACGATTGCCGGCAAAAAATTTAGAACCGAATCCTTTAAAATTTTCCACGCGCCGGCTCCTTGCCTACATCTATACTCTCTAAAAATGCCGGCACCCAATTGCTTCTATAGCCATAAGCAGAAGGATGAAACCAATCAACAGCAAAGGTTTTGAACCCTGAATTATCACGGGTTCGTGCATATAAATCCGCCAAATTTAAACCGTGCTTTTCAGCCAGTCTGTCTATTATTTTGTTGGCTTTTTTGACATTAGGTTCCGATCCCCGGTTAATGCCGGCCCCAAAATAAGGAATATTCGAAATGACAGTTTGCTTGGGCAGCCGGCTCATAAGTTCATTCATCTCGCGCTCAAACTTTACGTCCTCAAAATTTTTCATGTCATTTGCGCCAATTTCTATGGTTATAACGCTGTCGCTGCTAATATTGGCGCTTTTGAGTTTTGGCAGCTGACTGTTTACGGCGTCGGAAACTTTAGCACTCGTTTCCCCGAAATTTAAAATTCTCACCGAACGGCCGGTCTTTTCCTCCAGCTCCCTGGCAATATAACCGACATAGCCGTTTTGCGGCTTATTGGCTCCGATACCCACGGCCGTAGAATCGCCCAGCGCCACATACAAAATTTCATTGGCTTGGGCCGGCAAGTGATTTTGCCTGTTCCAGTATGTTTGATACCGGCCGGCTTGGGTATATAGCTCGCCAAGCCGAACCGCGTATATGGCAAATATGACCGTAGCAACAGTTAAAACAAACTTCATGGCCCTCATTATTGCATGAAACTCTTGATTAGACGGGCTTTTTTGCTGCCGACGAATTTTTCCAGTTCTTCCATTGAAGCGCTGGCTACGCCCCGGCTGCTGCCAAATTGGCGGAGTAATTTCTTTTTGGTGGCCTCGCCGACACCCGGTACGCCGTCCAGCACGGACACCGTTTGCCGATTCCTCTTTAAGGTAGAATGGTAACTCACCGCAAACCGATGGCTTTCGTCGCGGATCCGCTGAAGAAGCTTAAGCGCGTCGCTGCTTTGCTCCAGCCTAACAACCTTAAATTCCAGCCTCGGAGGCGATTCAACGCCTTGAGCTTGATCAAGGACAATTTGCGATTTTGTCGCATTTCCCCCTTCTGTTTTACTTGTATCCAGAACTTTTTCATAAACACTTCTTACGATTTGCGACTTTGTCGCAAATTGATAATAGGGAATTATTATCTCTTCATATCTCTTGGCTAACCCTATCAAGGGTATATTGATATTTAGCGCATTAAGAATCTCTAAGGCGGCGCTAACTTGCCCTTTGCCGCCGTCAATTAATATTAGGTCCGGTTTGCCCCAGGCCTTGATATTTTTTTCGCTGAACCGCCTAGCCATTGCTTCGCGCATGTGGGCAAAATCGTCGTTGCCTTTGACTTTGGATTTGAATTTACGGTACTGGCTCTTATCCGGTACGCCGGCTACGAATACTACCATGCTGGCCGTGGTATCGGTGCCGCTCATGTGGCTTATATCAAAGCCTTCTACCCGCCGGGGCGGTTTTTCCAGCTTTAATATCTCGGCCAGCTCAACCAGTCCGAGGTCTTTGCTGATATCCATGTTCTCTCTGTCGCCAAAAATTATTTGCGAATCCAGATTTTTTAAGGCGTATATTTTATTACGCAATTTGGCGGCTGCTTCATAGTCATGGTTTTTGGCGGCTCGCTTCATCGCTGCCTCAAACTCGCTGATAATTTTCTTGCGTTTGCCGGTAACATAGCGGCTCAATTGTTTTAGGTTTTTCCGGTACTCATCCAGGCTGGTTATATCGTCTTCCAGGCCGGGACATAGCCCGAGCTGCGCCTGCAGGCAAGCCCGGCGCGGGATATTGGTTGGCGCATGGGTGGAATACGGAAAGACCTTTCGCAGGTGTTTTAAAGCCCGGTTAATGATAAATTTACTAAGGTAGGGTCCGAAGTACTCAGCTTTGTCATCCAGCGGCCGGCGGGTAAAGGTAACCGTCGGATGAGTCGACTTAAAATCAATCCGCACATACACGAAGCTTTTATCGTCCCGAAGCAAAATGTTGTAGCGCGGCATGTAGCGTCGTATCATTTCAGCTTCTAAAAATACCGCGTCCAGCTCGGTTTCTACTCCCGTCCAGTCAGTGTCGATGATCTCGGCGACCAGCGCGTCGGTCTTGGCATCGCTTAGCCGCGATTTTTGAAAATACTGCCGCACCCGGCTCCGCAAGTTCGCCGCCTTGCCAATATAAATAATCTCCCCGGATCCGGATTTATGAAAATAAACCCCGGGCGTTGCCGGCAAGCCTTTCAGTTTTTCGTCCAATGCTTCACTCACAGAGTCTATTTTAACCTGTAATTCATTACAGATATACTAGCGGCAGCTTAATTGGCTTGTTTAACCCCTGAGTGGTTTTCGCATAGGATTTTTTGGGCCTTGGTGCAATTGACGCAGATTAAAACCAATCGATTGCAGGATTTGTCGGCGCAATTTTCAAAGCTGCTGGTAAGCCCGCTGCAATGCACGCACTGTCCGATGTCCTTGGATTTATCGGAGAATCTGCGGCTCATCCGATCGTCAAAAATATATAAAGAGCCTTCCCACAGCCCGTCGTCGCCGTATTTTTCGCCGTATTTCACGATTCCGCCCTCTATTTGATAGACCTCTTTGAAACCGCGGTTCTTCATAAGCACACTTAGGACTTCGCAGCGGATACCGCCGGTACAGTACGTCACTACCGGCTTGTCCTTTATGTGATCGTACTTGCCGCTTTCCAGTTCGCTCGCAAAATCCCGGGTATTTTTGGTGTCAGGCACAACGGCGTTTTTAAACCGGCCGACCTTTGCCTCGTAGCTATTGCGTCCGTCAAAAAATACTACGTCTCCCCGCTCTATAGCCAGTTTATTAACTTCCGCGGGTTTCAAGTGCTTGCCGCCGCCGATTACGCCCTTTTCGTTCACTTTTATCTCGTCAGGTTTTTGGAAAGCCACCAGCTCCGGCTTGGCCTTTACGCTCAACCGAGGAAATTCATTTCCCGTCCCATCGCTCCATTTATAAATTATGCCTCGGAAAACCCCGGATTTATTCATCTCGCGTTTATAAACCCGCAAATTTTCAATCTCGCCGCCCAGAGTTCCGTTAATGCCGTGAGGACTGACAATAATCCGGCCCTTTAAATTAAGCCGGGTACAAAGTTCCTTCTGCCAGCGCATGGTCATTTCACCGTCAGCCAGCGGCACGAATTTATAAAACAAAATCACCTTTTCCATCTCAAACAATTATACCAAAACAAAAAAACACCGAGGCTACAAAAAATCGGCGATCGTCGAAAAAGTGTTACACTTTTTACATGTCTACCAAAAATGAGCTGCAAAAAAAGTATCGATCATCGACAGATTATATTTTAAAAAGCTTAATTCCATATAGCGAGCCCAACATTAAACTGGCGTATAAACCCAATCAATTTTTTGACGACCTGGAAAAACTGGACGGCTGGCAGGCCAAACGAAAATCGTTACGAACTAGCTATTATCGAGCAATTAAAAAAGGACTATTAGAAATAGATGAAACAGGCATACCCCGGCTTACAGAGAAAGGAAAAAATAAAATAAAGGTTTACAAACCAAAAAAACTTGGAAAAAACGCCAGAATTCTTGTAACCTTCGATATTCCTGAGGTAGAAAAACGAAAGCGGGAAAGACTAAGAGTGCTTTTGCGGGAACTTTATTTTAAACAAGTGCAAAAAAGTGTCTGGGAAACAGAGTATGACGTTATTGATTATTTAAAAGCCGAAATTGAAGAAAAGCGTTTGCAGCCGTACGTTAACGTTTATGAATCCCTCAAAATAAATCTATAAAATGAGGCTACAAAAAATCGGCGATCGTCGAAATAGTGTTACACATTCAATAGTTATATTGGTCTTTGGTTTATGTTCTAAAGTTAGAAAAAATACAGCAAATAAAATGCCTGTATTTTATGCTTGAATCACCATTAAGGGAGGTGGCATGCGCGCAGTATGGACAGGTTCACTTAGTTTCGGACTTATTAATATACCCGTTAAAATGTACAACGGCGAAAATCCGCAGTCCGACCTGAAGTTTAATTTGCTCGATAAAAAAACACATTCCAAAATTCGCTATGCCCGGATTAGCCGCAAAACCGGCGAGGAAGTTCCTTACGAGGATATAGTTAAAGGCTACGAATACCAGGACGGGGATTACATTATTTTGACCGATGAAGACTTTAAAAAAGCCAATCGCCAGCGGCAAAAAACAGTTGATATAAAAGCTTTTGTCGACGAAGAAGAAATAGACAAGCGCTACTTTAAAAAACCTTATTATTTAGAGCCTGAAAAAGGCGCCGAGAACGCCTACGCTTTGCTGCTGGAGAGTTTACGGCGCGCCAAAAAAATGGCCGTTGCCAAGTATGTCCTGCATAACCGCGATCATATAGCGGCCATAGGACCCATTGGCCGGGTGGTGACATTGTTTGAGCTGCGTTTTTTAAAGGATGTCCGGGAACCGACCAGATTAAATCTACCCGACCAGGAAGCCGCGTCCGACGAGCAGGTCAAAATGGCCCTGGCTTTGATTGACCAGCTGTCTAAGCATTTTATTCCGGAAGATTATCACGATACTTATGAAGATGAAATGCGCGAGATTATTGAACAAAAAGCCAAAGGCCGGCCCGTGAAAGCCAAAGGCAAAGAAAAGGCCCCGACCCAAACAGAAGATATTATGGACATGCTCAAAGCCAGCCTGGATAAGGCCGGTTCGAAAGAGCGGACTTCTAAGAAAAAGGAACTGGCAGGCAGATAAGTCATGTCTCTTAAGGAATACAAGTCAAAACGTTCATTTGACTCAACCCCTGAACCCGCCGGACAGTCTGAGGCCGGCCAAGACCAGCAGCTGAGGTTCGTAGTGCAAAAGCACGACGCCTCGCACTTGCACTATGACGTGCGGCTGGAAAATGCCGGGGTACTGGTCAGCTGGGCCGTACCCAAAGGGCCTTCGCTCAATCCCAAGGACAAACGCCTGGCAATGATGACCGAAGACCACCCCTATGATTACCAGTATTTCGAAGGCTTGATTCCCAAGGGCAATTACGGCGCCGGCCAAGTTATAGTTTGGGACAGCGGTACCTATGAACTGGTTGGCGAGGGTAGCAAAACCGACCAGGAAAAAGCTTTTAAAAAAGGCCTGCAGGAAGGCAAAATTTCCTTTATATTACATGGCAGGAAACTAAAGGGAGAATTCACGCTGGTTAAAAGCCCGAAGCCCAACCAGCCAAACAGCTGGCTGATGATAAAAAAGGCTGACCAATATTCCAGCCAACGAGACATTACCAAAGAAGACCGCTCGGTTATCAGCAACATGCAGGTGGAAGAAATAAATGAAACAGAGACTTTTAACTGGGAAGAGTGGCAAGATTGCATTGCTAACTATGAGCTGCCCAAACGGGATATGCCGACCCGTGTTGAGCCGATGCTGGCTACGCTTATTGATGGGCCGTTTTCTGATAATAATTGGATTTTCGAAGTCAAATGGGACGGCTATCGGGCCACGGCCCGGATTAGCGGCGGCAAGGTAGCGTTGCAATCGCGCAACCAAAAAAGTTTTAACAGCAAATACCCTGCGATTGTTGAGTCGCTGCAAAAAGTTTCGGTGCCGGCGGTGATGGACGGCGAAGTCGTGGTTCTCAGAAAAAACGGCTTGTCCAGTTTTAGCGACCTGCAAAACTACGATTTTAAAGCCAATGCGCATTTAGTTTATTACGCCTTTGATCTTCTCTGGCTGGATGGTTACGATATGACCAACGCGCCTTTGCACCTGCGCAAAACATTTCTTAAAAAAATTTTGCCGGCCACCGACAATGTACGGTTCAGCGACCATGTCACGGGCCGAGGGGAAGAATTTTTTGAAGCGGCTTGCCGGCAAAACCTGGAAGGCATTATAGCCAAGCAATCAACCGGCACATATCACATGGGCAAAAGGGTGAAATCCTGGCTCAAAATTAAAACAGTTAAACGCCAAGAGACGGTCATCGGCGGTTTTACCGAGCCCCGGGGCGGCCGGAAGGGCCTGGGCGCTTTGATTTTGGGAGTTCACAAGGATAACGATCTGGTTTATGTGGGCCACTCCGGCACGGGCCTGTCCGACAAAGAGCTGATTGATATAAGGCAAGAACTGGAGACCATGGAGCAAAAAACCAGCCCTTTTAAAACGCCGCCCAAACCCAACGCGCCGGTGCATTGGGTCAAACCGAAGCTTTTGTGCGAAGTAGCTTTTTCTGAGTGGACAAATGACGGGCAAATGCGCCATCCGAAAATAGTCGGTCTGCGTACAGATAAGCCGGCCAGCGAAATTGTGCGGGAACAGCCGGTTAAAAAACAAGAGGCGCTAAAGGAAAAAACCCCCGCCTCGAAAGTAGAATTCACTAACCGGGATAAAATTTTCTGGCCGGACTTGGGCCTGCACAAAGGCGACCTTATAGATTATTACCAAACCATGGCCGGCAAAATAATGCCTTACGTGAAGAACCGTCCAATGACCCTGCTGCGCCATCCGAACGGCCTCCGCGGCAATCCGTTTTTTCAAAAACACATGGACCAACCCCTGCCGCACGGTTTTAAAACTTTCCGGCGATATTCGGAGTCCAATAAAAAAGATATCGATTATTTTGTCTGCGACAGCCAAGACGCGCTGCTCTACATGATCCAGCTAGGCTGTATCGAGATAAATCCTTGGAACTCTACCGTCAACTTGCCGGAAAATCCGGATTGGCTGGTGCTGGACCTCGATCCCGAAGGTATTGGTTTTGAGGCGGTAATTCAGACAGCTTTGGAGACTAAAAAACTGCTGGATGAGCTCAAGCTGCCCGCATTTGTTAAAACTTCGGGTAAAACCGGTATGCATATTTATCTGCCGACAAAAACGCGTTACGACTATGACCAGGTTCGCCGGTTTAGCGAACTACTAGCCCGCCTGGTGGTTCAGCGGCTGCCGGATATAACCAGCGTGGAGCGCTCGCCTTCTAAGCGCCAGGGCAAAGTTTATGTTGATTTTCTGCAAAACCGGGTCGGCCAAACTTTGGCGGCACCGTTTTCGGTCCGTCCGACTCCAGAGGCGACGATATCCATGCCGCTGGATTGGAGTGAAGTTAACAAAAAGCTGCTTCCTGAAAACTTTACGCTTCAAAACGCCGGCCAGGTTTTAAGCCGGCGGACAAATCCATGGCAGGATTTTTTCAGCTCGAGGATTTCCATAGAAGACGCCGTAGAGGCAATAGAAGCCAGTGGCCAAGGCTGAAATATAATTTGGGTAATTTTAGCGTTAGTGGTATAATGCTTCCCTACATAGTAAATTTAAGGAAGGGCCGGCTAGAAAAATGTTGAGCAACACATCTAAAACCTTATTCAACCGATTGTCGGCTTATTCCGACTCTCTTTAGAAAAATTACATTTAAATAACTTTTAGTCAGTAGCATTAGCAAATGCTGGTTTTAGGAGGAACCAGTGGATAAAAATTCGACCAAACAAACCTTGAGGGTGTATTGGCAGCACGCCTGGAAGTACAAGCGCTACCTTATACCTTTGCTTATAACTTCACCGTTAGCGACAGTAGGCCTGCGCTTGCTGCCGCCGCTTATCGCCGCTGAAATTATCCGTCGGCTGGGAGCCGGTGAGTTTATTGCCGGTGACTTTTGGGCCAGCTTCGGCGGTAACATCGTAATTTATGCCATCATTAGCATCTTGGGCGGGATTGTTTTTACCAGATTGGATTTGTATCTAATGTGGAAACTTGAAAGCTATGTTAACAGAGATTTGGGCCGCACAATGTTTAATCATTACATGAAACTGGACAGCGGCTTCCACGAAAGCAGCTTTGGAGGTTCGCTGGTATCGCGCGTCAATAAACTGATTGGCAGCTACATTCGATTTGCCGATACAGTTCTTTTTCAACTTATACCCACCATAACCAGCTTCTTCTTCATTATGATAGTAATGTATCCCCGCTCACCGGCGTTCGTCTACAGTTTTGTGTTGCTTTCCACTTTATATATAGCTATCACTTACGCCTTTAGCAAGAAAGTCCGTAAACTGTCGGCAATTGAATCCGATGCTGACCATAAAACTACCGGTGCCTTGGCTGACGCGGTTACTAATGTCCTGGCCATCAAAAGTTTTGCTTCCTGGAAATACGAGAAGAAAAAGTTCGCGGGCATTTCGGAAAATACCCGGCAGCGTTCGCTGGAGGTAATGCACGCCACGTTGGTGCGGGATTTCTTTGCGTCGATCATTACAAGCTCCTTGCAGGTCGCGGCTGTAGTCGTGGCGGTAATTGCTATAGTCGAGAGAAACGCTGATTTAGCCACTGTGTTTTTGATGCTTTCATACGCTTCGCTGATTGCCGATTATCTCTGGCAGTTTAGCTCGCAAATCTTGCGTAATTTCAGCCGGTCAATGGGCGACGCTCAGCGGGCCGTAAAAACCTTAGGCAGAAAGCCGAAAATTGTTGACCCTGACCATCCGGAAAAACTAAAAATATCAAAAGGCAATATAGAATTCAAGGACGTCACTTTCGACCACGAAGAATTAAGAGAAAAACAAGAAGCCTTGTTTCATAACTTGAATATTTCTATAAAGCAGGGCGAAAAAGTCGGCTTGGTCGGCCATTCCGGCGGCGGCAAAACTACCATTACCAAATTGCTGCTGCGTTACATGGATACCGATGATGGAGAGATATTGATTGACTCTCAGAACATTGCCAAAATTTCGCAAGACGACCTGCGAAAGGTTATTACTTACGTCCCGCAAGAACCGTTGCTGTTCCACCGCAGCCTGGCCGAAAATATAGCCTATGGAAAGAAAAACGCTACTCATGACGAGATAGTAAAAGCTTCCAAGATGGCGCATGCCCATGAATTTATAAGCAAGCTGCCAGATAGGTATGAAACCTTGGTTGGAGAACGCGGCGTTAAATTATCCGGAGGCCAAAGGCAGCGGGTGGCAATTGCCCGGGCCATGCTTAAAGACGCGCCGATTTTGCTGCTGGACGAAGCTACCAGCGCGCTGGATTCCGAATCCGAAAAGCTGATCCAAGCTGCTCTATGGAAATTAATGGAGGGCAAAACCGCCATTGTCATAGCCCACAGGCTCAGCACGATTCAGAAAATGGACAGAATACTGGTGCTGGAAAACGGTGAAATAGTCGAAGCCGGCTCGCACAAACAATTAATAAAAAATAAAGCAATTTACGCCGAACTTTGGAAACACCAATCCGGCGGATTTCTGGAAGATTAGATTTGCTGCTGATCTGTATGATTGAAAAGAACTATTAATTGAATTGCAGCTAGAACATTGGTAATAATTATACCTAGATGGAAGTTGGAGAAAGGATAAATCAGCCGGTCGGAGAAGTTAGTGGGCAAAATGGCTTGCATTTATCGGGAAATTTTATGAAGCGGGCTGGAGGAGCTGTCTTAGCTTTGCTTGCTGTTGGGGTAATTGCGCCCACCCAATTCTCAGAAGCTCCCGATAAACTTCCAACTCCAAAGGAAGTTGAAATAAAATCTGGCGGTGAAGATGACTGTAGTACATTTAGACATATGAAAAACGGGCGATTCTTTGGCATTGCTTGCGCCAGCCGGGGAGACAGGTCGATACCTGTTGGCTATAATCAAGAATACAAAAGGTGGGTTTACGCTCATTTATATTAAAAAAGACGGCGTATTTAAATGTGGTTACATAAGGCCTATATTGCCAAGGCTAAAAAATATACACGTAAAAAAAGAGCATGGCAGCAAATCACTCAATCAGGGGGCTTCTTTTTGCGTGAATGATAAAAATAAGGTGAAAAGCCCAACCCATTATTTATACAAGCATAATTGCGGGCAAAAAAAGAATGGAAGAGATAAATGCAGTGATGGATCCTTCAAAAAAATAAACGAGTCATGCGATGGCTTGGAAAGGCGATCGTACGGTAATTTTACTCCCCGCGGCCCTAAGCCTCATTTCTTGAATGTCTATGGCGCGAAAAATAAAAAAGCACTTACTTTCCTCAGAAGTAAAAACTTGGATGTGACAGGAGCTTACCAGCGTTTTGTGGTAAAGCGAGGCGGTATTGAGAAAGGCAAAAAGTTCCAGGCAGCTGTGGTAAGAACAGAAGCTGTTGATGGAAACATAGGATGGAGCTATATGAGGCGAAAGTGCGGTGAGTGGGATAATTAATTTGGAACATCCCTAAAACTGGCAGTAAACTCAGTACTTGGAAGCACCAATCCGGCGGATTTATAGAAGAGTAAACCGAGGCTATAGAGGATAATTTGGGGTAGCGAATTTAACTAATAAGTTTTCAAATGCTTGGGCAGATCAATTTTTTTCCTGGCCTGCGCCGACTTCAAGTTCAACCATATATAGGTCTATTCAGAGGTTTTATCCTCTGTTTCGGCAGGTTCCGGAGCTGTTTCGCCGGCTTCCTCAACCTCGGCTGGTTCTTCTTCGACGGCACCTTCGGCGGCAGCTTGTTCTTCCAGGGCGGCGTCGGCTTCGGCTACTTGATCTCTCGGTGTTTCGACAGAGGCTATTAAGTGGTCCTGGTCGGTTTTTACGGTGACGTTTGACGGAACCTTGATGTCGCTGACATGTAATCTGTCGCCGGCTTCGATTAAGGTTGAGCCGTCAACTTCGATAGAATCCAGCAGGTCTTTTGGCAAGGCTTCCACCTCCAGATAATCAAGATGAGTCAAAACCAGCAGGTTGGCGCGGGCGGCTGGAATTTCATCGCTAAGTTTTATCGGCACCTCGGCGGTTACTTTTTCGTCTTCCTTAATTGACTGAAAAACCGCGTGATAAAATGAATAACTGGCCGGGGCATTAGTTACTTCCTTGATGATAGTGGTATATTTTTTGCCGTCGACGTCCAGTTTGATGGCATGGTGCCGGCCAGCGGCCGAAAAAGCTTTTTTAAACAGGGCCGAATCAACTGACACGTGCAGCGACTCGCCGCCTCTTTGATGAACAACAGCCGGAGTGTATCCTTCGCGGCGCAAGCGCCTTACCTGCTTGCCTAGAACATTGCGTTTTTGGGCAGTCAGGGTTATATCGGCTTTACTCATCTAATCTGTGATCTCCAAATCTTTAAGAAGTAATTTGAGGCTATTATAACACACATTGAAGGTTGCCTTGCTGTTATACTTGATCTAATGTCGTTCCTCGAACCAAATGAGTTGATCAAAGCTGGCGGCTTGGCCTTGATTGCCTTCATTGTTTTTGCCGAGAGCGGTCTGCTTTTTGGGTTTTTCTTCCCTGGTGATACGCTGCTATTTGCTGCCGGGGTACTTGCCGCTACCGGAGAATTCAACATAGTGGAAGTAACGGCGGTAATTGTTTTTGCCGCGATAGCCGGCGGCTACTCCGGTTATTGGATCGGCAAAAAGGCCGGGCCAAAGCTGTTTAAAAAAGAGGAAGGCATCATCTTTCGCCGCGAATACATTGAACGCAGCGAAAGGTTTTATGAAAAGCATGGCGGCAAAACAATCATGTTCGCCCGCTTCATACCGGTTATCCGCACCTTCGCGCCAGTCGTGGCCGGCATTGGCAATATGAACCAAGCCAAATTCATGTTCTACAATGTTGTTGGAGCCGCTTTTTGGGGAATCAGCATAACCCTGGCCGGATTTTTCTTCGGCAGTAAAATCCCCAATATTGAAGCTTACGTATTCCCTATCCTTTTGTTAGCCATGGCCTTAACGGTCAGCCCGACCATCTATCACATCTTAAAAGACCCGCGCGCCCGCCAAAAAATCGCCGAAAAACTACGCCGCATTCTGTAATGCTACTTCTGTTTCGGATACTAAAGCAAGCCTACCGGTTTCAACAGCTAAAGAATATTCCGGCCCGTAATGGGAGCCATGGTAATTAGGATTGTTTCCAAAGATTTCTCTCCGCGCTCCACGCCAATGGGCTGCTTGAAGAGTTTCATGGCCGAGAGATAAAAATTGTAATTTTGGAAGCCATTTTGCCGATCGGTATTTATCTGAGTATATTTTTGCATTTTCTCGTCCTCTAGCAGCCCAAAGAGTAGCTATATTAGGATGATTTTTTGGATCTTCGATTTCCCGGTTTACCAGTGCATCATATATAATAATAAAATCAGCAATAGCATTTTCTTGAGATTGTATAAAATCGGCTTCAAACGGATCCTCTTCTTTAAATGGTGTTTGAGTAGTAACATGTAATAACCTGCAGGCTTCGAAAGACATGACTTCCAGTTTTGTATCACCCATTTCTAAAGCACTTAACATGTAAAATATTATAGCATATTCTTAAGAAATTGGCCAGTATAGCTTTTGGTGTTTTTGGCTACTTTCTCGGGCGTGCCCTCGGCTATAATCCGGCCGCCGGCTTCGCCGCCTTCGGGCCCCATGTCGATCACGTGGTCGGCGGATTTTATGACGTCTAAGTTGTGCTCGATAACTATCATACTGTTGCCCGCCTCTACCAGCGCGTGCAAAACATTTAGCAGTTTATCAACGTCAGCCATATGCAGCCCGGTAGTCGGCTCGTCCAACACATAGAGCGTCCGGCCGGTCGGCCGCTTGGACAGCTCGCTAGCCAACTTGATTCTTTGCGCTTCCCCACCAGAAAGTGTAGTGGCCGGCTGGCCCAGGGCAATGTAGCTTAGGCCGACGTCGACCAGCGTCTGCAGCTTGCGGGCAATTGCCGGAATATTGGCGAAGAATTCCAACGCTTCTTCGCAGGTCATACTCAGCACGTCGCTGATGTTTTTGTCTTTGTAATGAATCTCCAGGGCTTCGCGGTTATAACGCTTGCCCTTGCAGACTTCGCAGGTCACGTAAACATCCGGCAAGAAGTGCATTTCAATTTTGATAATCCCATCACCGGCACAGTTTTCGCAGCGCCCGCCTTTGACGTTAAAGCTAAAGCGCCCCGGGCTGTAGCCACGCAGCTTGGACTCCGGCATAGCAGCAAACAAGTCACGGATCGGCGTAAAAAGTCCGGTGTAGGTGGCCGGGTTGGATCTGGGCGTGCGGCCTATCGGCGATTGGTCGATCACTATTACTTTGTCTAATTCTTTTATCCCTTGGATTTCATCATGCTTGCCGGGAACGCTGTGGGAACGCATTAATCTGGCTGAGAGTTCTTTGGACAAAATGTCGTTGATCAAGCTGGATTTACCGGAGCCGGATACGCCGCTCACTACCACTAATTTGCCTAGCGGAATATCAAGATTGAAGTTTTTAAGGTTATTTTCCCGGGCGCCTAAAATACTTAGTTTGCGGCCGTTGCCTCTTCGGCGTTTTTTAGGAACGGCGATTTGTTTTTTGCCGCTTAAATAATGGCCGGTAATGCTAAGCGTGTTACCTGCGACTTCGTCCGGTGTGCCCTGCGAGATAACTTCGCCGCCGTGCACGCCGGCGCCCGGACCGATGTCCAGCACATGGTCGGACGTTCTGATGGTTTCTTCGTCATGCTCCACCACAATCACCGTGTTGCCAAGGTCACGCAAGTTTTTAAGCGTCTTGATAAGCCGGTTATTGTCGCGCTGATGCAGACCGATACTTGGCTCGTCCAATACGTACAAAACTCCTTGCAGTCCGCTGCCGATTTGGGTCGCCAGCCGGATTCGCTGAGCTTCCCCGCCGGACAGCGACACCGCACTGCGCAGCAAGCTCAGATAATTCAGGCCAACGTCTTGCAAGAATTTCAAGCGGGCATTTATTTCTTTTAAAATTTGCCTGGCAATCATCTCCTCCTTGCTTTCCAGGGTTAAACCCTGGAAAAAGGATTTGGCGTCGTCGATTGAGAGGTCGCAGATATCCATAATGGATTTACCTTTGACGGTGATGGCCAGCACTTCCGGTTTAAGCCTTCTGCCCCGGCAGGCATGGCAGGGCCGCTCCTGCATAAAACGCTCGATGTCCCGGCGCATAAAATCGCTGTCGGTTTCTTTGTGGCGGCGCTCCAGATTCGGTATAACTCCTTCATAAGTCGTATCGTAGCTGCGGCCCATTCCCAGCTTGACCCTAAAAGTTTCCTCGCCGGTACCATAAAGAATTGTGTCCAGGTCATCTTGCTTGAGTGCACTGGTCGGCACGTGCAGCGAGAAATTATAGCGATCTGCCACGGCTTGCATTTTTTTCATGTACCAGGCATCGGAATTTACCCTGTTAAATGGGCGAATTGCCCCCTCGGCAATAGTTAGCCGTCCGTTGGGAATTACTAAATCCGGGTCTACTTCCAGTCGGTTGCCCAAACCAGTACAAACCAGACAAGCGCCATGCGGACTGTTAAAACTAAACGTTCGCGGCTCTAGCTCCGGAATCTGAGCCTCCGGGTGGTCAATGCAAGCATACATTAGGCTGTATTGATGTTCCGATTTATCATCGGCATTCACAACCAGCAGGCGCCCGTCGGCCAGCTCCAAAGCTTGTTCTATGCTCTGGGTTAGCCGGCCGCGGCTTTCTTCGTCATTGACGACGCGGTCAACTACGACTTCTATTCTATGCTTGTATTTTTTATCCAGATGGGGCCATTCGTCCAGCGAGTAAACTACGCCGTCCACGCGGGCACGGGCAAATCCGGCGCGGGCAAATTGTTCCGGCACGTGTTCAAACTGCCCTTTTTTGTCAATTACTATAGGGGCCAGCACCATGAGCTTGGCATTTTTATTATTATGAACTACTTGGTCGACTATCATAGTGGGGTTGGACCGTTCGACGGTTTTGCCGCAAACCGGGCAATGCGGCGTGCCAATGCGGGCAAATAGCAAACGCAAATAATCATAAATTTCGGTGACGGTAGCTACGGTACTGCGCGGATTGCGGCTGGTGGATTTTTGGTCAATGGATATGGCGGGAGAAAGCCCGTCTATTTGGTCAACGTCCGGCTTTTCCATCAGGCCGAGGAACTGCCGGGCATAAGCGCTCAAGCTTTCTACATAACGGCGTTGGCCTTCGGCGTATATCGTGTCAAAAGCCAGCGACGATTTACCGGAGCCGGACAAGCCGGTAATAACCACCAGCTTGTTCCGCGGTATGTCCACACTGATGTTTTTTAGGTTGTGTTCCCTCGCTCCTTTGATACATATGTATTCCATGAGGCGAATAGTATACGCTGTTTCCCTAACTTTTTCCAGTCCTTTTTGCGGTCTCTTGACAACAAAGGAAAAACTTAAGCATAGTATAAGAATATGCAAGTTTTACTCAATGGACCTGAACTTATAGGGTTAGACTTTAGTTTTCAGCAAGGTAAATTTGCAGGTAGTGAAAAAGCGGCCCAAAGATTTAGCGATAGAACAGCAATTAATCTGATGGAGTTAGGGGCCAGCAAACTATACTTTTTGTAGATGAAATCCATAGATTCAACAAGGCCCAGCAAGACGCTTTTCTGCCGCATGTAGAAAAAGGAACGATCATACTTATCGGCGCTACTACCGAAAACCCCAGCTTTGAAATTATCAATCCCCTGCTGAGCCGCAGCCGGGTGCTGGTGCTAAAGCCTCTTAGCAAATCAGAAATCATCCAAATTATTAAACGGACAGTAAAGTCCGAAAAAATTCCGGCCAAACGCCTGCCGGCTAAAAGTATCGATCTGTTAGCCGAATTATCCGGCGGTGACGGCCGGGTGGCGCTGGGAAATTTAGAGCTGGCTTTGCAGCTAAGCAAAGGGAAGCTGACCGAAGAAGTAATAATAACCGCCGCCCAAAAACGGGTGCCAGGCTATGACAAAGCCGGAGAAACGCACTATAACGTGATCAGCGCCTTTATAAAATCTATGCGCGGCAGCGACCCGGCGGCGGCTTTATATTATCTGGCGAGGATGCTGCAAGCCGGCGAAGACCCGAAGTTTATTGCCCGGCGAATGGTAATATTTGCTTCGGAAGACGTAGGGATGGCGGCACCGGCGGCGCTCAACCTGGCCGTCAGTACTTTTCAGGCTGTCGAGAGAATAGGTGTGCCAGAATGCCAATATAACCTTTTCCATTGTGCTTATGTGTTAGCTAAAACCGAAAAATCCCGAGCGGTAGCTGAGGCCATGGGCAAAGCCCTGCAGGCAGCCAAACAGCATCCGGATTTACCCGTCCCGCTGCACCTAAGAAACGCCCCGACTGAACTTATGAAAGATTTAGGCTACGGCAAAGGGACCAAATGGGAGGCCGGCTTTAAACATCCCAAAGGTTTCTTGCCGGAGGAAATACGCGATATTGATATTGTATAAATTTACTGCTGTCCGCCGCCCTCGGTAGGGTTTGTGGGCGGATTGGGATTGGACTGCGGGAGCTGAATATTTGTGTCCTGCGTAGGCGCTTCTATGTCTTGAGTGTTGTTATCGATCACGCTTCTTGCCAGAAATATTAACACCAATATTACTATTAAAACCACTGCTAATATGATCCAGCCTGTACTGCTGCTATGTTTCTCGTCTTTTACTACTACTGTCTCTCGGGGCTCTTCAGTTTCGTATTCGTTATCATTTTTATCTGCCATAAAAATCCTTTTTTTAACCATATAACAATATCAGCCCCAGAAAAGCTAACTATAAAATATCTTACATATTTCGATCAAATATGTATTATCATGTAGTATGTATGCGCTGAAAAGCAGCAGTAAGTAAGAATAAAAAATTTAATGGATTTTATATATTATATCTTTAAAGACTTTGTGTATTTCTCTGCGATTTTTTTCGTATTGCTGATTGCCGCGGCGTCCATAGCAGCTATGATTAAACCTGGCTTGATGCCAAGCCGGCTAAAGATGTTTTCAAGCCGTAAAAGCACAGCTATTGGAAGCTTGGCTTCTATTCTTTTTCTTGTCGGCCTGGTTAACATTATCGGTCCTAGCAGTATGGAACAACTGCGCCGCGACAAAGAGCTCGCCAACCAGCAACAAGCTGCTAAACAAAAGAAAACCTTCCAGGCCAATCCCCAGGAACCAATAGAGAAAAAAATACAAAAGGTAACCCAAACAATTCCATATGCAAAGCAAGAAAAAATCGATAGCGATCTGGCGCCAGGCAAAAGCAAGATTACTCAAAAAGGTATGAACGGCACAAAATTGTTGATTTACGAAATTATTTACCGGGACGGTAAGGAAATTAGCCGCATCCTAAAATCTGAGGTGGCCACAAAACAGCCGGTGCCGCAAATAACTTCTATGGGTGTCCTTAAATCTTCCGCTCACCACTCCGATAATGCTAGGCCGTCTAGCGGGTCATCGGACAAATCTGAGCGTCGCTGCAAATCTTTTTTAAATTCATTATTTGCAAGACTGTACGGTAACAAATGTTCAGCGGCAGAAAGTTAGTTATTTACTTTATTGACAAGTTCGTATTTTAGTGCATAATCAAAATACATTATTGGAGTAACATTAAGTGTTGGAATTTATCGTTTCAGGCAGGGTACCCTTCACCGATATAAAACTTTCGTTTGTTGAAGTATTTTTATTTATTTTATTGGTAACGGCCGGAGTTTATTATTCGGCGCAGAAATTTCAATATTTTAAGCGGTCAAAACTAGGGCAAAATGCTTTCCGCGTACAAACGCAGCTCTTCAAGCAAATATCGCTTTTTATCGGTAAGTACACCGAGCTTATCCTGAGAAAGGTCTTCAAGACGCTGGCTAAATTTGGCAATGCGGCTTTGGGCGCCGCTCGCCAGAAGCGCGTGCTTACAAAACTCCTCCCACGCTAGGCGCTCTTCCTCAGACAGATGCTTCGGAAAATTCCGGGCTTTATAAAGCGGCAATAAGTTTTTCAGCCGATCATCATGCACTTTCAGCGCAAAACCGGATAGCTCCTGAACGGTTGAACTTCTAATCTCCAGCAGAAGTCTCCGGTCACCGTCGCCTAAGAAACTGTCATACAATTGAGCGTCAACTTCACTGACGGCGCTAATAAGCGCGGTTTGTTGGCGGTTATTATTTAGAATATCAAGAGCTTTTAATACATTGCCCGCAAAAGTTTCGGCATCTTTGAGTTTAGCCAGATTCGCTTCAATTTCGTTCATATTTATTTTTAGGCGTTTTGTTGATGGTCGATCAAGCACGCTCAATGGAGCTATAGCCGGGCAACGGTTTGGCTGGAGTGATTTAACCGGCAAACGCGGCTCTCCGCTGTCTTTTTTCCAGCGCCATAACTCAGCTAGTTTTTCAGGGCTTAAGCCTGTATACTGCGCCGGATCATGGCGCAAATCATAAACTAACTTACCCCTGCCCTGCGGATGATCAGCCAAGACAGTAACAATAGCTGTTTTTTCAAACTCGCCGGGGTATTTACCGCTGGTATATAAAAAAACTTCATTCTGGCTTAAGAATTCTCCCACGGCATTTTTACCGCGCATGTTTAACAGATAATCAAAAAGCTTGGGTTGTTTGTTTTTTATCAGACGCGCCAAAGCAATGGTGGCATCTACGTCGCTCAAAGCATCGTGGGCGGAAGCATGGTCAAGCTTATTAACTGCGGATAGGTATTCCAGACGATTAGTCGGCTTGCCCTCGCTGTCAACCGGCCACTTTATACCATCCGGCCGAAGGGCCCTGGCCATTCGTGAAACGTCTAAAATATCCCATCGGCTGCATGAGTTTTTCCAGTGCCATTCGTAGGGGTCGTGAAAATTACGCCAAAATAAAAAACGCATAAATTCATCGTCAAACCTAACGCTGTTAAAGCCTACAAAAATAGTTCCCGACTGGTTAATCTCCTCAAATAGTTCGACAAATTCCGCTTCTGTAATACCCTCGGTTATAGTTTTCTGAGGAGTTATTCCAGTTACCAATACGGCGTCCGGATCCGGCAGTATATCTTCGCTAAGCCTGATCAAAATATTTACCGGTTCGCCGATAGGGTTCAGGTCCATATCAGTCCGGCGGCCGGCAAACTGCATTATCCGGCTGGACCTCGGATTTACCCCGCTAGTCTCCAAATCATAAAAGAAAAAACTCTTATCCATACATTTAACTATTCGCGGCTACCGCGATGCCGATTGAGCCAAGCAGACGAATTTTATGACGAATTTTATTCTTTGGTCGAGGATCTTGATCTGGCGGTTCCGACATTTCTGATTTTGCCTTCAGATATTTTTGCACATATCTATTGTGATCACGAAATGTCTGAAGACCCAGTTTAGTTTGAGGGTCCAAGCTGAATCCTTCAGTAGTAGGAGTGGGTATTTTAGACTTATCTTTTACAGTCCCCCTTCCTTTTACTGAAAAAGCATGATCGTTAGTAGGAGTAGTCCCACACAACTTTACTTCACTCAATATAGCCTTATTTTTGTCAAAACCTATCGAACAAAAAGATACATCGTCACCGTCCAGTTTAGTCCAAAAATGAGTCTCGTCACCCGAAGCATTTTTGATTTTGCCTATATGTGCTTCTGATCCCGCTTCAGACATCGGATCATGCGGGCGGCGGCTGCCCCAAATGTGGAGCTCGATTATATCGTTGCGTAAAGTGTGCAATTGACCTTCGCTTGGGACTGCCAAAACTTCACCATTGAAAGAAGGTGATGCGACTGCTTCCCCGCCAGCTTCATTTAAATTATGCATAATAATTATATTATACCATGATTTAGGTCAGTATTCAAGACTATTTTGATCGACAATTATTTTTTGGCCGGGTTTTATTTGGCGGCGCTCCAGCTCGTTCATGATACCCATTTTGCGCATAATGTCGCGCAAGCGCTGTACACCGGCTGAACTGTCAAAATCGGTTCTAGAGGCAAAACGCTCTATTTTTCTGCCGATAACCACAAATTCGTTTTTGCGTTTCACAACCCGCCAGTCGGCTTCTAATTTAGGCAGCTTTATGACCGGCAGTTCGTCTTCCGGCCTCTTGGTTTTGGCTTGTTTCTCTGCTACCTTTTGCAGATACTTTTTAATTTCGAATAGCAGCTGCTGCACGCCTTGTCCGGAGTGGGCGGAAATGGCTAGTATTTTCGTACCTCTTTTAGCGGATTTTTTGATAGTGTTGATGTGGTCGCCGATAATTTCCTGGTCAAGTCCCTCTATTTTATTAATCACTACAATCTGCGGTTTTTTAGCCAGCTTTGGACTGTAAGCCGCCAGCTCGTCAATTATAGTCTGATAGGCCTGAGCGATATTGTCTTGATAGGCGTCAACCAAATGAACCAGCAGCTTAGTACGTTCCACATGGCGTAGGAACTCGTCGCCCAGGCCCTTGCCTTGGCTGGCGCCTTCAATCAGGCCGGGAATATCAGCAAATAAAACCGTGGTATCCTTGTCTATATCTACTACGCCCAAGTTTGGCTTGAGTGTAGTAAAAGGATAGTCGGCAATTTCCGGCCGGGCATTGCTGATCTTAGCTAGAAGGGTTGATTTGCCGGCGTTAGGCAAACCTATCAGCCCGATGTCAGCTATCATTTTAAGCTCAAAGACCGCCGCGAATTCTTCGCCGGGCTCGCCAAACTCGGCAATTCGAGGAGCCTGGCGAGTGCTGCTGGTAAAGTGGGCATTTCCAAAGCCGCCTTTGCCGCCTTTGGCGATAAGTTCTTTTTGGCCGTTATAAGTCAGGTCAGCGATCACATTGCCGTCGGCGGTTGTAATAACCGTACCCACAGGCAATTTAACGACCAGATTTTGGCCTGCCCGGCCGTGTTTTTTGCGTTTTTCGCCGTTATCCCCAGGATTGGCGGCCACTAGTTTTTTATATCGAAAACTAGCCAAGGTATTTTGGTTGTTAGAGGCCTCGGCGTAAACGTCTCCGCCGTTACCGCCGTCGCCGCCGTCCGGGCCGCCGCGTTCCACGAATTTTTCATGGCGAAAACTCAGCTTGCCGTCGCCGCCTTTTCCCGCCCGAATAGTAACCTCAACTTTATCAACAAACATACCTTTTTAGAGTAAAGAGTAAAGAGATAAGAGTAAAGAGATAAGAGTAAAAATTACTCCGCGTTGTTATTGGAACCAGGCCATTTTATTTTTTTAAAATCCGCTTGGGAGGTGAGCAGCCAGAGAAAATTTCCAAGCGGAATACCTGAGGATTGAGATAAGTGCATTTGAGTGCAATACAAGGAAGTTATGAAGCGCGGAGTAAAGCGTACAAATGTACGCTGCACGAGCACTGGAATAACTGACGCAGTAGTGTGCCAAAAGTACTGGCAGGGTTTTGAGCTCTGCTTAAAAGCAGGTCAGAACGGTGCACTTAGCTCAATAGATGAAGCGGTAGTTGCCGGTTTCGCTGGCTGGAACGGTACGGTAGGTTACCTGTCCCCAATATGGATAGTTCATATCAGACACCAGAAAAGATCCGTTGGAATTAACACTCTCCACGTATGCTACGTGGCCCAATCCTCCGATGTTCAGGTGGTACAATACGGCGCCAGCCCTAGGAGCAGTACCTGTAGGCAGTCCGGCTGCACGGGCACCGCCTAACCAGGAAATCGCATTGCCTAAATTGCTGGGAATAGGATTTCCGGTCTGTGCCCGCCTATTGGCGGCATGCCAGGTACACCAGCCGTAATCGTAGGCATTAGCTCTATAAACCGGAGTCAGGCCGAATGAAAAGGCTGAGCCGCGAGCTGAAGCATAGTTATAAGTATTTTGCGCGGGAGGTTCTAGCCCGTCAGGGATAACTATTCTATCGCCAACCTTAAATTTTCCGGTAAGTTCCGCGTCATTAAAAGCGATTAAAAGGTTTCTGTCGGCCCGGTATTTTGCGGCAATAGTGCCCGGAGTATCGCCGGACTTTACGGTGTAGACAAGGCCATTGACCGGGCTGATCACTAATGTGGTTCCGATGGCTACCGTGTCACCGCTGAGACCGTTAGAAAGTCTAATAGTATCAGAGCTGACGTCGAATTTTTTAGCGATGCTGGTCACCGTATCGCCTTCGACTACCTTGTACGATTTAATGTCTTTTTTAGATTTCAATGCTTCGGAAATAATCTGGGGCTTTGCAATAAGCTTGTCGTCATCAGAGGCCACGCTAAGCGCGCTCACCCTAACCGTGTCTGCCTTGTTAGTTACGGCGTTTTCTTCCGGCAGATTAGCTGCCCGGGCAATGTTAACCGCAATGTCAGCCGAAGACAACTTGTCTAAAGGATTAGCAAGTTTTTGGGTTTCGGCGGCCACAAAGCTGCTGGAATAATTAGCCTGGTTGGAAGGTTTGTTTGCCGCTACTAAAATACCGACAATACCGAAAACAGCCAGATTAGCTGCTAAAAAGCTTAAACGCACAAACCTTCTATGCGATCTGGTAAAAAAACGAGTCAAAATAGTAATTTTTGACTCTTTTCGCGCCCTTAAAGATCGTTGCCATGGTAAACGGTGCGTCACTACACCTGCTTTATTGCGAATTATGCTCTCCTAGTTCTAGCGAAAAGAGATTGCCCGGAAATTAATTCCTAAGCATCTTTTGGACTTGCTATGGCGGCCTGTCTATTAGTTAATATTTTCTAAAGTTATTAGGCCCGCAAGTAACAGCTACCGAATGATTTCTACAGTTTGAATTAGTTTATGTTTCATCCTTTAGCTGTAAGGTCTATTTAACCAAAACTAAGCATAAAAATCAAGCTTTTTAAGTACAATTTACAACAGTTTTACATCTGTTGACGGTTTGTCAATAGGATTTGCAAAGTTCTTTGCAGTGTTTTTTGGTTAGGGCTTCGTGTTCTTCCAGGGTTTTTGAAAAATAGGTCACGCCGTCGTCGCCGGCTACAAAGTACAGCCAATCGGTTTTGGCCGGGAAGGCTACGGCCTTCAATGAATCCACGGCTGCATTGCCGATCGGGCCAGGCGGCAAACCGCTATGCTTGCGGGTATTGTACGGCGAATCATGATGCAGGCTTGGCTCTTCCCCGTCTTTTATGGCTCCGTAAAGAGCCGTGGGGTCGGCGCCGAGTTTCATGTCTTCCTTGTATCTTTTTAAGAGCACCTGGGCGACCATTGGCTTGTCGGCTACTTTGCTGACTTCCTGCTCGATAATGGAGGCTAATATAACGGACTGGTGAACGCTTAGACCCTGTTCAAAAAAGCCGGCTCTCACCTCTGGAGATAGATACCGCGACATTTCATCCAGCGACTTTTCAATAATTTGCAGCGGCGTAGTTTCGGCGGTTTTTTGAAAACTTTCCGGGTATAAATATCCCTCGAGATCGGCAGTTTTCGGTTTATCCGTCAAGGCGGGATGCCCCGGATAATTAGCCGGGTCCAGCGCCTTGTCTATAGCGGCAGCCTTAAAACCGTCCTTTAAAAGCCCGTCTCTTATTTGGTCCAGCCGCTGGCCGGGCAGAATAGTTACTAAATCGGTTGCTACTTCACCGTCGACAATCTGGTCGACTATATCCGGTATCGACTGGGCCTGGCGGAACACATATGTGCCGGCTTTCAGACTGCCGCGCAAATTTTGGTTGCGTACGTACCATTCAAATGCCCAGTCGCTTTTGATGACGTTTTTGGATTTTAAATTGTCGGCTATCGCGCTGGGTGCGCTGCCCTGCTCAATAGTCACGATTATGGAGTCTTCGTTATTGCTAAACGGTTTTAAGCTGTCCTGGTAAGCGCTGCGGACAGCTACGGCGCTGCCGACTATGGCTAGGATCAATAAAACAATTCCAGCCAGAATCAGTTTGCTTCTTCCGTATACCTTCGTCCCGTTTTTATGGTTAAAATTATTCATAATTTGCCGCTTAAATATTCTTCTAGTATATAACATGCCGCTACATCATCTTGGTACTTCGAAGGTGATTTTTTGTAGCCGCGACTGTCGGCGGCCCTGACGGAGCTAAGACTTTCATCGGCAAAAACCACCGGCTTGACGGTATGCCTGGCCAGATCATCGGCAAACCTGCGCACCGCTTTTGACTGCTCGGTTTCCCGTCCGCTCATGTCTCTCGGCAGGCCAACTATCAGCTTATCGATTTTTTCGGCGGATATTACTGACTCTATTTTCTTAAATATTTCGGCGTCATTAGGCAATACACAATACGGGGAAGGCAGCTTAGCAATCGAATTAGCCAGCGCCAGGCCGATTCTCGCCTCGCCAAAATCAATTCCAAGATAGTGTTCGACCGGTTTCATCGCTTCATCCTAATTGCCGGGGATATCAGATCCGTCTGCCTGCTGAACATCTACGGAAATTTTAGAGCTTTTAGGAATTTTACTGACCCAGAACGGACTGAGTTCTACGCTAGGGTCGGTTATGCCGACTCGTTTTTTCAACAGTTCTTCGGCTTCGCCTTTTTTCTTGCCGGTAATTTGCTGTTTTATCTCATCATGGTTGATGTCGGGACCGGTGATAACTTTGGTTTTAAGGTTGAAGGCCGTCTGGCTGTCGCTCAGGCCGTTGCCAGCCGTAGACGGTCCGAAGACAGCTTCCGCCAGGCCGTCGTTAAGCACCGTCTGCGCGCCGTGTTCTGCTTGCTTATTTACTTCTTCTTTAATAAGTTCCTTTAAATCTTGCTCATTGACGCCGAGCATAGAATATTTGACATCGACGCTGACGGTCACTTCGCTGGCTTCGGCTCCTACCTTGGCCGAAGGTGTGTAATCCGCGTCGCTGCCTTCAAATGTCTCGGTGATGGCGACGTAGCCTTCACGGCCAAATTCAGTTTTCAACTCTTCCTGGACGGTGTTTTGCTTACTGTTTAACCGTTCTCTGGCCTTGTCTATATCAGTTTGGGAAACAACCTTTACTTTTTTATCCGTACCCCCGCTAGCACTGCCGCTGGCTGATACGTCGGAACGGCCGGCAACCTTGAAGCTGGACGAACCGCTGATGTTAAATTTCTCGCCCGGACTTTGAGCTGTAATAGGTGTAGGATTGGTAGCTTTGTAATCAGCACAATTGCCTTGACCTCCCGATAGAACAAAGGTTGTATTATTTTGAGTTATATATGTTTGACCATTAGCGCTAACACCAGTTCCCGCAGGAACTGAAGCCGGAGCATCAAGGGGATTATCGCATTTTTCACTTACAGACATGGTGACGCTGCCGCTAGCTTTTTTGCCTTTATTTTCTTCGCCGGAGGCTTCAACTTTTTCGCTGTCGTTTTTCTGAGCCTCTTTGCGCAAGGCTTGGACGACTTTCTTTTCCTTGTTTAACTCCGTAGCCGTGGTGTCGGCTATGAAAGGCAATGAAAGCGGGACATTAGATGTCTGGGCCTTGACGACCACATTAGCTTTAGGAGCGATAACCAAGGCGTAGATCAGGCCAAATATCAAAAGAAGTACGGCTAGGGCTCCGATAATGATTTTTTTACGGAATTTGGTAAAGTTAGGTATTTTGAATTTATTGCCTTTGGCGGCAGCCGGTTTGGCGGCTGGGGCCGCTCCAGCCTTCGGGGTATTATCAATCTCTATAGGAGATTGGTCATCGGCAAATTTAGCATCGGGCGCTAAGGCAGAAACTGGTGTATTCGGGTCTATCTCGCCTTCGTCAATTACACTGGAATTATCCGAGGATATTCCCTGCGGTTCGTCCGGCAAATACGGCTTGGAGGTAAGATTGGGCGCCACATGAAGTTTGGCTATTCCGGCCAGCGGCAGCAGGCGCGGTTCGGAGGTAATGAGAACTACTTGCTTATCTGTTTGATCGGCTGTGCGCTTGAGGAGCTTCATATTGACGATGGACTGCATTGAATTGGCCCGTTTTGGCAGCACTAGTGCAACTATCTTCTTAGGACTGTTTTGGATTCTATCAACGATGCCGGTGATTTCCTCGTCAACATCTATATAAATTGTATCCTTGCCTTTAGGATTCATATCTTTAACATCCTATCAAATCTAGCCCTCAGGCCGCTAGTCGATTCCAGCCCTTCGGCTTGCGTGGTAGTGTCCAGCCCCACCCTGAGCAAACCCATGGCCGTTATGTAAGTGTGGTCGTCAATCTTGCCGCTGATATCTTCGATGCCCACGACTTGGCCGGGTTCAATTAATGAAATGATCGGTTTGCGGGCAAACGGCAGCTGGCTGTACCAGTTAGTTTGATTTAGCGTGTCCGTCAGTACGTTCAAACTGGCGCCGCCGCCGCAAAGCAGAATCTGATGGGGCAAATTTTCCAGGTTAGTGAATTCGCTCAAGGCCAGCTCTACCCCGCCCAGCCAAACATCGCAAGTTTTCTCCAGTGATTTGGCTACCGACTCGTGCTGCTGCAATTCAGTTTGACTCCTGGCAGAAAAGTTGATTTTAAGCTTCTCGGCCATGTCAAATTCCACGCCGAGATCACGCTCGATAGACCGGGTGAAGGCCCGTCCGCCGATACCAAACATTTTGGTGCCCTGTACGCCGCCTTCGTTGATTACGGCTATATCGGTCGTACCGCCGCCGACATCCATCAAAATCGCGCTCATATTGGCGTTGGGGTTGTCGCCTATGACTGACCGGGCCACGGCAAACGGCTCGGCCGCTACCGCCATTAGGTCCAAATCCAGTTCGGACGCCACTCTCTCCAAGGCCGCGATGTGAATCATCGGCGCAAAGGCCGTATAAAGCTGGACAAGCACATCGCGCCCCTTAAACCCGATCGGATTGGTAACTTCGTAACCGTCAATGCTAATACTAACCAAAGCGCTATTTACCAGCCGTACGTCGACCTGACGGCCGCCGAGTTCCCATTCCAGAGTTTTTCGGGCGGATTTTTCGGCGCGTTCCTGGACCAGCTCGATGATGTGTTCCATCTCGTCAATGTCCATCTCCACATTCGGATCCTTGCGGCTGCAACGGACGCTGGTGGTGGTGCCCTTAACCAGCTCGCCGGCAATGCCTGCTACCGCTGTCCTAACGCTCATTTGGGCTTGTTCTTCGGCCACCGCTAGCGCTTGATTGCAGTTTTGGATAACAGCGCCAATGTCAGCCACCGCTCCGGCCTGCATATCGGTTAAACCCTGGTGCGCCCGGCCGACTCCCACGACTTGCATGGTATTGCCATTGACTCGGCCTATCAATGCCTTGACGTTTTCCGTGCCTACATCTAAGGCCAGAATGTATTGATCGGCGTTTGGCCTTGAAGAAAAAGCCTTGGCCGATAATGCCCGTGAAGCACTTTTAATTTTGTTAAGCATACCCTGTAGTAGACTTTCCATTATTTAAATTTTTCATCTGTGAAAATTCTTCTCTTAACATTTTCTTGAGTGTTTTATTACCTGGAGTAGTTTTTAAATATTTTTCACGGCGGCGAGCATCAGCTTCGCTCCTATGTGCTTCATAGTATAACAGTTTCCAAGGCGCATATGCTTTTGTAGAAAAATTTAAACCTTTATTATGTTCTGCGACTCTTTTGCGAAGATCAGTCGTAAAACCTACATATAGTTTTTTACTATAATTTGACGACAAAACGTAAACATAGCAGAACATTATGGAAAGCTCACTACGGGGCATAATCGTCGTCTATTATAGCACGGCGTATCTGTTATAGATCGAGGGAATCGTCTGAGAGTTTTTCGCTTGGGAAATCAGAGTCAGCGCTCAAGTTGGTTATATCGTCGTTCACCGAGTTATTTAAATTTTCCAGCTCTAACGCCGAAGGTTCTTTAAACAAATTTGCCGGAGCGCTTTCTTCGCTCGGAGTTTGCTGGGAATTATCGCTGCCAGAGGTCAGAAAAACAACAGCAGCGAGTATTATAAAAACGCCGATCAACCCGCCCAGAATTATAGTAATTTTTTTAGTCTTAGAGTCCGACGGCTCGTAATTATGCGGCTGGGGCGGCGGCCCGGCTGGCTGGGGCGGATTCGATGCGCCATAAACCTGGCCGGGGGGAGGACCATATTGGTTTTGCGGGGGCTGGCTGGAAGGCTGGGGGTTTGTGTCGGGATTTATTGAGTCCATTTCATATCTCCATTATGTTAAGTGAAGGCCGAATGGGTGGATGCGCCGCGGCGTCTTTGGGAAGGAGGCATATCTGAAGATATGTTGACGAGTCAAAACGTCGCGGAGTACCACCGATTCGGTTTGAAGCTGGAATGGAGATATGTGATGGGCTCATACTACTCCTGGCTGGCTCTTGGTCTTAATTCGCTGGCATGGCCGGTTAATAAGGGCTTAACCTCGTTAACTACGTGATCCGTTATCCCGTTGGAGCGGGTTCTGATCTGGGTATTGTACAGCCTGGCAGTTTCTACGAAAGCTTTGAACCCGACCACGTCGGCCGCACAGTTTATACTGACCATGTCATCCAGTGTTTGCCTGAATTCTCCGGCTGTGGATTCAAAACCGTTGACTTGGCGCACGAATTCAGCACGCTGCTGTTCCAGCTTAAACGTGTCTTTATTGACATATTTCAGGCTGCCTATAGCCACCCAGAGCTTGGCGTCGACCTTACGATAAATTTCACTGCGTTTATCAAATATGCTGACATATTCATCCCGGACTTGTCGAAGCTTAGTTTGGGCTCTAACGCAACTGTCTTCCAGCCGCTTAGTAGTCCTTTCATCCAGCTTGATTTTACGCTCGGCCTTTCGTTGGGCTACCCGCTGTTTTAGCGAACTCCCCGGCTTAGTCGGCTCCGGCGCTGACTGGGCGTTTACTATTGAGCCGCTAAATACCGCCAAAATAATCAGCAAAGGTAGGAATATAAACCAGTTTTTTGTTATAACAGCGAATTTAAACATATATAATCTACTATAAATCATTTTTATTTTACCATAAGCACCTCAGGACTTATATAGGGACCGGCATTCAGACCAAAATAGCCTTGATGCGGCGGACTCCGGCGCTGGAGGCTTCTTCTTTTTTTATCTTAAAAATTTTACCGTCCTCGCCTAGCTGGCCGGTGTGCTCAACGTGCGGGCCGCCGCAGATCTCTATGCTGAAGGGTTTTTCGCCATTTTGCCCCATGATGTAGACCTTTACCTTGTCACCGTATTTATCGCCAAATGCGCCCTTGGCCCCTAGCTTGAAGGCTTCGTCTGTCGGATATTCGTGCCACTGCACCTTTAGGTCTTTTTCAATCTGTTCATTGACGATTTTCTCGACTTGATCCAGCTGCTGGCGGGTAACCTTTTCAGAGTGTGAAAAATCAAAACGCGTACGCTCGGCATTTACATTTGAGCCGCGCTGGATGACATGGTCGCCTAGCACTCTTCTGAGTGCTTCGTACATCAGATGAGTCGCCGTGTGCAGCTTCTTTGTTTCTTCCGAATGATCAGTCAGCCCGCCCTTGTACACGCCCTTGCCGGCCGTCTGGCTCCGCTCCCGCTGTTCGCGCATCAAAGATTCGAACTCTTCTTTCCAAGCACTTTCCAGCTCGATGTCTCTTCTAAAAAGCTCTTCCAGGGTAAGCTCAACCGGGAAGCCATAGGTATCGTATAGCTCAAAAATTGCTTGCCCCTGGCTTTTGACTTTTGGCTTTTGGCTTTTGACTGCGAAAAGGCGCTCGAATTCTTTGAGTCCTTTTCGCAAAGTCTGGCGGAAAATCCTTTCTTCGCGGACTAGACTTTCTATAACTTCTTTCTTCTTTTGGGCAACTTCCGGGTAATCTTCTTCGTATACTCCGGCTATAACGGGCACGATTTGCTCAATAAAATCCTGCTCAATGCCGAGATTAAAAGCCTTTAAAATTGCCCGGCGCATCAACCGGCGGGCAACATATCCTTGCTCTTTATTGCTTGGTGCTACGCCGTCGACGGCTAGGAATACCGCGCCACGCAGATGGTCGGCAATGATGCGCATGTCGTTGGTATGTGAATCATAATTTTTGCCGGATAATTCCTCCAGCTTTTGGACTATCGGCCAAAGCAGACTGATCTTGAATACATCCGGGTTGTCTATGCTGGCCGCCGCCATGCGCTCCAGACCGCCGCCGAAATCTACGTTGGGCTTGGCTAGCGGCTCAAAACCGCTGTCGGTGCGCTTGTAAGCCATGAATACGCTGTTGGCTATCTCTAAAAACCGGCCGCAATCGCAATTTGGTTGGCAATTCTCGCCAAATTCAGGGTTGTGTGCCGTGCCAAAATCATAAAATACTTCGGTATCGGGACCGCCGGGATCACCCGTGGGAGTTTGCGATTCCCCGCCGGCTCGAGACCACCAATTCTTAGAGCCGTCATAGAAAAATATCCGTCCGTCCCTCATGCCTTTGGCGTATCCGTCGGCTTCCGAACCAATCTCAACTTGTACCGGATCTATCTTTTTACTTTTGAAAAGCTCTGACCAGATACCGGCGGCTTCCGTGTCTTTAGGAATGTTAAATTCTTGGTTGCCAAGGTAACAAGTGACGTATAGTTTTTTCGGATCCAGCCCGACTACATTAACCAAAAATTCAAACAGCCAATTTATCTCTTCTTTTTTGTAATAATCGCCTAATGACCAGTTGCCCAGCATCTCAAAAAACGTCGTGTGGCGGTTGTCCCCCACTTCCTCAATATCCTGAGCCCGAAGGCAGGTTTGGCTATTGACTAATCTTGTACCCGCCGGATGAGTCTCGCCGAGAAGATACGGAATCAGCGGCTGCATACCCGACCCGGTAAAAAGCGTAGTGGGATCATCTTGAGGCACCAGCAACGCCCGCGGAATCACCGCGTGCCCACGTTCTTTAAAGAATTTTAGATAAGCCCTCCGAATTTCCTGCGCTGTCATTAAAATTATTGTAACACTAAATAACAGATGAAATAATTCCGCCGCCTAGACATTGATCGCCTGCGTAAAACACGGCGGATTGGCCGGAAGCTATGGCGCGCTGTTCATCCTTGAGAGTTAACTTATTCCCTTTTAGTTCGCAATCGATCAATGGCCCCCTATACCTTAATCGAGCACGCAGCTTCTCTGCCTTTTCATTCTTCATTCTCCGTTCTTCATTCTCTATGTTGTCGATCCAATGTAAATCTCCCAGCTGTATTTCTTTACTCCATAATTCTTTATCTGAGAGATCCGTTGTTACGTAAACGGTATTATTGCTCATGTCTTTTCGGGTTACATAATAAGGCAGGCCACCGCCGAGATTCAGGCCATGGCGCTGGCCAATGGTGTAGAAAATTGCGCCCTCGTGCTCGCCGATAGTTTCGCCTTCGCTGGACAGCGAATGGTTAATGATTGGACCCGGCTCGGCCTTAATGTAATGGCTCAAAAATTCTTTGATTCCCACCTGGCCGACAAAACAAATGCCCTGACTGTCTTTTTTTTCCGCCGTCGGCAAACCAAACTTCTTGGCCAGTTCTCGCACCTCTTCTTTCGAATCAAACTCGCCTATCGGAAACAGGGTTTTAGACAACGCCTCACCCGTAACCCGCGCCAAAAAATAAGTCTGATCCTTATTTTTATCCGCCGCCACATGCAACTCACTGTGAAAGGTGAGACCTCTCACATTTTCCTGCTTGACTCTTGACTCTTGATTCTTGACTCTTACCACCTGGGCGTAATGGCCGGTAGCGATCATATCAGCACCTTGTTCTAAGGCGGTATTCAAAAATAGCTTGAACTTTACTTCTTGGTTGCACATAATGTCCGGATTGGGCGTCCGGCCAGCTTTGTACTCATCAATCATATAGTCGACTACTTTTTGCCTATATTCTTTTTGAAAATCAAACACCTTAAAATCAATGCCCAGCTTGGTCGCTACGCACTTAGCGTCCCGATAATCTTCCGTCCAGGGACACTCAAAGCCGGCAATATCTTCCGTCCAATTTTTCATATAGACTCCGGTCACGCTGTAGCCTTGCTCTTTGAGCAAAGCCGCTGTAACGGACGAATCCACTCCCCCGCTCATACCCACATAAACATACGGCTTATGCACCGTTTTGTCCTGCTTCCGGGCAGAGCCCGAAACCCTGCCAAAACTTTTGGCACGCTACGGCGTCAGATACTCCAATGCTCGCGCAACGTACGAATGTGTACGTTTTGCTCTGCGCTTCGTATCTTCCTTGTATCGCACTCAAATGCAAAACCCGTAAAACTTCATGCAAATTCATAGGAATCCTATTTTACCACGCCCGTATGGACACCCTATCGCGGTGTGTATGTTATGGTTATTTTTTTTCTAGGCGTTTGCGCAATACTTGCAGTTCATGGCGCCGACCGAGCCAAAAAGCGGCAGCTATTAAGGGGATAGTGGCTAAGACCGGCTGCCACATTATTATTGTTTTAGTTTTGGTCAAGCCGCCGGCTTCATCGCCCTGGTTGTCTTGGGTTACTTTTCCGTTGGCAATACCGATAAGCTGCAAAAATGCCACGCTGCCGTTTTTGTCCGCGGCCCGCACAATAATAGTGTAAACACCCGGTGTATCATATACATGTTCAATGTTAAATGTACCGGCAAACTCCTGGCTTATCACATCCGGCGGCTTGCCATCGCCCCAATCCACCGTTATGGCGTAAGGGCCGCTACCGCCGCTCAAAATGATCGGCCAAGTCAGCGTAGCGCCTGGATTGGCACCTTTTTTAGCGAAAGTAGAAGTTAAGGTAACGCGCCGGGTAGCCTCAAACTGGCTTATAGGATAAGTCACCGTTACCTTATTAGAGTCCGGTCCCTGCTGGTCCAGGTCATCAAAAACCCTGGCTACAAGCTCGTTTGTCCCGCCAAACAGATCGATCTGCACTGAATAACTGCCATTTACGCACGGTGCGGCGCCGGCAAACACGTTATTTTTAAAAACTTTAACAATTACGTCCGCCGGACAAAGCCCTGTTACGGTTACCTTACCTTCTTTTATGACAGCCCCGTTCCTCGGAAAGGCTATGGTAGCGGCTTGGCTTGGCGGCGCCGCGCTAATCTTGCCTTCTATGCCGATTGAACCGCTTTCTTCGGCTGCCCGGACCACGCCAGGCAAGACCAATGATAAACTCATGCCTGCTGTTATAAATCCGATAGCCAAATGTTTGTTTATTGTAATCATTTTTAACTGATGTTCAGATCAATATTAACACAAGCACTGTAGCAACTGATGAGGCTACCGGATTAAAGGTGCTACCTCCTGGATTTTCTTCTGGATTTGCTAGAGGCATATTTTTTCTTGTAGAGGTAATATCCGCCGCCGCCTATCAAGGCAATCAGCACTAACACAGCCAGCAAGAACCAAGCCGGCAAATACCAGAAGCTGGATTTATAGCTTATAACCTCGCCTCCGTTACCGTGGGCCATCGAAGCAGTCGCCGTATAGCGTCCTGGTGTTTTTACGCCTTCAATACTGTCTATAAATACCCTTGAAGATTTTGGCAATACCACGCCTTTAGGCTGGGAGTTATTCGGTTCATAATTAAAAACTTCTTTGCCGAACATATTGTTAATAGTTACAGTTCCAAATGGGCGCGAAAAACCATTGCCCAAATTCTTTATAGCCAGGGCGGCCTTATTGGGTGATTTGAAAAATATCGAACTCGCGCTATTGTCCCTTTGCATCTTAAGGCTCTCTATTTGAATTTGTTTATTTATCTCACCGGTTACCTCTATCAACACCAAGTGCGCTACGCTGGCTGTTAGGGCTAATTGCCTTTCGGCTTCACTGATGGCTTTTTTTGGCAGCGCTAAGTAACGCACCACGCCGAAGTACGCGCCCGGCGCCGCATTTTCAGGTACGTCTACGGTAAGATTAACTTGCTGTTCTTCCCCCGGCTTTAAGTCGTAATCCTGCAAACCGCTGACAAAATTGCTAATAGTAGTAGGAGTTCTTTCGTTAATGTCGACAATTATCTGCGGGTTGCCGGTTACCCCGTCCGATTCAAAATCGTTGATAACCGCTTCTGCTTTTATTTCCCCGCTTGTAATGTTTTTTAGTAAAAATGAAAAACTTTTCTTTTCGCCGGGCAATAGATTAATCTCTGTTCTGGTAGGCGATATTTGCAGCCCGTTTCCGCCATCTTCATTTTGCTGCTGCGCCAATGCTAGTGAGGCAAATGCACTAAACGCAATTAAAATAGCGCTTGCAAATGCCATTATTTTGCGTTTTAACACGATTTTTATTCCTCCATTTGTTTTTTATGCTTTAGATTAAGTATAAGCAGGGGGCAAGCGAATGTAAACCCTATTGTTAAAAAGCCGCGGTCGCAATATAAGTTATCGTCGAAGAATACACTCCGGGCTTTTGGCTGTTTGACACGTTTACCAGATAGCTAACTGTCAAGGTATTGTAATTTGTCGGCAATGAGGAGGCCGCTATAGGTTCGTTTTTGAATTTAAAAAGGTTTGGCGTCTTATAGCCGGGTAAAGCCGATACCGTACCGCTTCCTATGCGGTTTTGGCCGACTGCCGGATTGGAATTGGCAACCAGATTAATACCGAACTGGCTTGTCCCTGGTTTACTTGCCTGGAGCGCCGTAAGAGCCGGTATGATGTTAGTCCCTGATGCCATAGTATTTCCAGCCATAAAGACAGAATATCCTCCCGGGTCATTGGTAGCGCCCGCAAACTGCGAGGTCGAATAATTAGCGCTAGTTTTTGAAAACTCCCCGAGGTTAATAAAGCTTCCGGACATGCTGGCGCAATTGCCGGAAATCGTAATGCCAACACAGAAAGTCAGGTAAGGAGGCACGAAGGCCTCCACCGATAAACCCCTGGTAATTGCGAATACTACCGCCCCGCTATCGGTTCTAGGCCCGGTTCCGTCATCAGTGGCAAAAGTACTAATCCGCACAAAGATAGACGGGGCATCCGCGGTGGGGTTAACGATATTAGAAAAATCATAGCTTGCCGGCTGCGACGCCAGATTAGGCGCCGGGATTCTGGTTATCAGCAATCGGTTTGCGGTCGTAGAAGGATCTATGGCAAATCCGGTTTCACCTGATTGGTTATCAATAGCTGCCCCCGACACGTCAAGGCCGTTAGGAGCCGTGCAAGCCGTCCCGATAAATGGATTGTTCGAACAATACTCGAAGTCAATAGAACCAAGCGGGCCTGCGGTGGGTATGGTGAAGTCCAGCTTATGGCTGGTGGTTACACTCGGCCTGGATGAACCTATGGTAATTGACCTGTTGGTAAGATTTTCAGCCAAGGCTTTGGGTTGGAAATACAAAGCTGGCGCTACCATTAAATGTAGCGCCAGCACCAGGACTGGTATTTTACCAAGTCGTTTTCTCATATATTAGATTGTAAACCACCTGCCCAAAACTCGTGAATATGTCGCTTACGTTTATTAGAACGTAGGAGTCGCTATGTATGTAGTAGTAACCGTGTAGGCACCGGTCGGGGTAGTAGCTGCAGCTGTAGCGCCGAAACTTAGCTTGACGATCTCATTGTCAACCACACCAGATGAGCTGGCTAGGTTAGCCGCGGTTGCCGAATCATTCCAGGCGAATTTAGTATTGGCTTCGTTTTCACAGTCAGCAACTGTAGCGAAAAGTCCATCGTCACCGCTGTAAGCCAACGGCACGCTGCCTAAGTTAGCGGTTTTGCTACGCGTACCGTCATTTTGGTCAATGCAGGGGACATATAGGCCGAAGCGTTCTGTGCCGGCCACAAAGGTTTCGCCGGTGCTGACAGCGTCAATAAAACATTGGTCAGTCGCGGAAGTGCCAGACGTACAGGTGGCACCGGACACCCTGAAGGAACGGAGCTCTATCGAACCAGTCGTAGCCGCTTCAGGATAGT
>JAHWKM010000013.1 GCA_019347895.1 Candidatus Parcubacteria bacterium
CAGTTGCGCCGCCGGGGCAAGGTTTTAATCATTGATCTGGATTCGAACTACAGCTTGCTTATCCATTTAAAAATGACCGGACAGTTGGTTTATCGGACTAAGGGCATAGCATTTGGCGCCGGCCACCCTAACGATTCTTTGCTGGGCGAACTCCCGGATAAATCCACCAGGGTTATTTTTGACCTAGAGGGTCCTAAGCTATATTTTAACGACCAGCGAAAGTTTGGTTGGGTCAAACTTGTGCCGACCGGCGAAGTAGAAAATATCAACTTTTTCAAAAAAATGGGGCCGGAGCCTTTGGATGATCAATTTACACTGGATGAATTCATTAACCGCCTGCGAAAACGAAACAATACTTCCGTTAAAGCCGCATTGCTCGACCAGACGGTTATCGCCGGCATCGGCAATATTTATGCTGACGAGTCTTTATGGGGCGCTAAAATCCACCCGTCCCAAACTGTAGGCGGCCTTTCAGATACAAAACTCACTAAATTATTTGATGAAATAAAATTCGTGTTAAAACTTGCCATAGAAAAAGGCGGGTCAACAGATAGGAACTATGTAGATGCTGAAGGAAAAAAAGGCAGCTATATGAGCTTTGCCCGGGTATTCCGACGCGAAGATCTGCCGTGCCCCAGCTGCGGCGGCAATGTAGAAAAAATCCGCGTGGCTGGCCGCGGCACGCATACCTGTCCAAGATGCCAAAAACTAAAATAATCAACCTACGCACCACGCCTTTCCAGACCGAAGCAAGTTCGTTCTTGCAAGTCGTTCTTGGCACCCAGCACATTTTTCAGCTGCGCTACTCCCGAGCAGTAGCGTTCGTACAGCTCAGTCCGTTGCTCGCTGAGAAAATGCACTGGGCACTCAAGTGCGAAGGTTGCCAGTAGGATATAATGACTTAAATGATATACGTTTTGTCAGGGACTAATTGGTTCGGGATCAAGCAGCGGCTTGACGGGATAAAATCTGAGTTTGTAAAAAAGTATGGCGATTTAGCAGTTGAGAGTATTGACGGGGAAGAAGTCGGCTTTGAACAAATAGAGTTCGCGCTGGATTCCCTGCCTTTCCTATCGGATAAAAAACTGGTAATTATTAGCCGGCTGGCTAAAAATAAGGCCGCGTCAGAAAAGATTGAAGAGCTGGTCAAAAATTTAACCGATTCTGCCATCGCCGTTATAGTCGAGCCGGAAATTGATAAGCGCAGCGTGTATTACAAAACTTTAAAAAAAATGCCGGGTTTTGAGGAATATGGGGAGCATGATGAATATGAATCGGTTAAATGGCTGGTTGACCAAGCCGAGCAAAAGGGCGGCCAGCTGTCGCGTACCGACGCCGCCAAAATTATAGATTTGGCCGGCAACAACCAGCAAAAACTAGCCGGCGAACTGGAAAAATTATTGGCCTACAGCCCAAAAATAACCGATCAAACCATACGGCTTTTAGTCGATCCCGCGCCGCAAAGCTCGATATTCAATTTATTGGACGCCGCGTTTGCCGGCGATTTGGACTCCACCTTGAGGCTTTATGAAGACCAGCGGGCTCAAGGAGCCGAACCGCTGAAGATTTTAGGTATGCTTACGTGGCAGCTGCACGCTGTAACATTGGTGCAGTCAGCCAAAGGCAAAAGTACGGAGCAAATTAGCGAGCAAAGCGGCGTCAAGCCGTTTGTGCTGCAAAAAAGCCGCCAAATTTCCGGTCGGTTGGACAAGGCTCGCTTGCAAAAACTAATAGACGACCTGCTTAAACTGGACATAAAATTTAAAACCACGGCAATAAATCAAGACAACGCTCTAAAAAACCTGCTGGCTACTCTAGGCTAGTTATTTCTTAGCGGATTTGGCCAAACGGCTCTTCTGGCGGGCGGCTTTATTTTTATGGATTACGCCTTTTTTGACGGCAGTATCGATAGCGCTTTGGGCACTTTTCAAGGCCTTGTCTGATTTTTTGCCCGCTGCCGTTGATTTTTGGAAGGCCTTGATAGTGCCTTTGAGCGTTCGTTTGGTCCTTGAATTGAGAATGGAAGCCTTTTTAGCTTTCCTTACCCTTTTTTGTGCTGATTTTATAATAGGCATGTATGAAAACTGTCCTTAATTCCTTAATTTACTAATCTTTGGCTTCATTATATCACGAGCTTCGCACTTGAGTGCCCTGAAAACCGCCGACTGGCGGAGTGCTGGGTGGTGCGCAGATTTGTGTAAAAAGGGCTAGACAGATACGCTTTAGAGGTTGTATAGTTGTAAACGCTAACCATAAACAAAAACAATCAAAAGATATGCCACCGGAAAAAAAACCAACCCAACCAGGCGAACTCCAGCAAGTACTGGCAAGCTTGAAATCCGCTAACAACGTACTGGTGACAATCAGTAGCAATCCGTCCGTGGACCAGTTTGCCGCCTGCATCGGCCTCACCTTAGTTTTAAACAAGCTGAACAAACATGCCAACGCCGTATTTTCAGGCGCTATACCATCGACCATAGACTTTCTGAAGCCCGAAGACACAATAGAAAAAAACACTGATTCGCTTCGGGACTTTATAATTGCCCTGGACAAATCAAAGGCTGACAAACTCCGCTATAAAGTAGAAAATGATGTAGTTAAGATTTTTATAACGCCGTATAGAACCAATATCTCCCAGGCAGATCTAAATTTCAGCCACGGCGACTTCAATGTCGACGCGGTAGTGGCCTTGGGCGTAAAAGACAAAAGCCATCTGGACGCCGCCATATTGGCGCATGGCCGGATACTGCATGATGCCGCCGTGATTTCGGTAAATAACGGTGGTGAGAGCACCCTCGGATCAATTAACTGGACAGACGCCCAAGTCAGCAGTTTGTGCGAAATGGTGGCTGATGTTGCCAAGGAGTTGTCCGGCGATGTTTTTGATAAACAAAACGCCACGGCATTATTAACCGGTATAGTCGCGGAAACTGAACGCTACAGCAATGAAAAGGCCAGTCCGCACACTATGGCTGTAGCCGGACTTTTGATGTCAGCCGGCGCCAGCACGCAGTTAGTGAGCACAAAGCTTGAGGCTCCAAAAGAACAACCCTTGCCTAAGGTTGAAAAACCTCCTTTAGAAAATGCTAAGAGTGAACAAGAAGACGACGGGGTTATTGAAATAGATCATAGCGTTTCAGAGGATGACAAGCCAATAGACCATAAAGCCCCACAGGACGACAAGCCGGCTTCTCCTAAGGAACCAGCAGACTCCGAAGAGGATAAGAACTATGATCCAGCCAACCAGATAATTATAGACGAACACGGCAGCATTAAAAAAATTGAAGACCTGAAAGAAGCTGGCGAAGACAGCAAGCCCGAGCCAGCGGAAAGAAGCCAACCAAAACCGGCTAGCCGAATGATTAACCAGCCGCCCAGCTTAGGCGGGCGCTTAACAGCTAATGACCGCCCGGAAGAATATTACAGCAACGCCGATCCGCTTAGCCAGCCTTCTAGTGATTCGGATTTTCCGCCTGTCCCCCCAACACCTAAAGTTAGTCCCGCCAGACCCAGCGGTCAGTCAGCCGTTCCAAAAAAGGACAAAACAGAGGATTCAAAAAAGCTGACGTTGTCAGACATTGAAAAGTCAATCGGCAGTCCGCACGCCGAAGAGGTCTCGGACGGGAGCGTGCCAGAGCTGGAGCTTGATGAAACCCGCAAAGCCGTCGACAAAGCAGCCGGGCTAGCGGAGCCTCCACAGGTCCCCGACGACCCCGCCAAGCTGTTGGATGATCAAGATTCCCAGCCGCCTAAATTTCCGCCGCCGCCAACGCTCCCGCCACAGTAATTTTTAGGCTATATTAGTTTGTATGGAATATAGCGGGCTATTACTAATTGACAAGGAAAGAGGCTGGACTTCTCATGACATTGTGGTCAAGGCCCGCAATATGCTGCGCGCCGAAATTAGAAATAAGCAATTAGAAAATAGTAAGAACTCCCCAACTACCAGCTCCAAGTTACCCGTTTCCGTTTCGAAGAAACTCAAGGTCGGCCACACCGGCACACTGGATCCAATGGCCACGGGCCTGCTGATTCTAGTAGTCGGCAGCTACACTAAGCGCGCAGCACAGTTCAGCAAACTCGATAAGATATATGAGGTAACCATGAAACTTGGCGAAACTTCAACTACGGGTGACGCCGAAGGTAAGAAAAAAGCAGTAAGCAGCAAGCAGCATGCGAAAAGTGAAATCCAAGAAGCTTTGAAGCAATTTCAAGGTGAAATAATGCAGATTCCACCGGCTTATTCTGCCGTGAAAGTGGACGGAAAACGAGCTTATAAACTGGCGCGTGAAGGCAAAGAGATCAAGCTGGAGCCAAGGAAGGTGACAGTTTATGGTATAGAGCTGATAGATTACAGCTATCCGGAGGTCAAATTAACAGCCAAAGTTTCCTCCGGCACCTACGTCCGCTCATTGGTTGAAGATATCGGCCAAAAATTAGACACCGGTGCTTACATGACTGACTTACAACGCACTGAAGTCGGGAGCTTCAACCGCCAAGAAGCAAGCAAAATAACAGAGGTAAATATTGACAAAATCATAAAGATTTGATACAATATTAAAATATGAAAGAAATTTTAGATAATTTTAAAAACCCCGAAGATGAGATAGGCAATAAGCCTGATGACCTTTCTAATGAAGATGACGAACGCTACAACCCTGTTTATGTAAGCTCTGAGGAAGAAGCTGCGTTAATGCGAGGTAGCTTACCTAAAGGTGTGCCTATAAAGATTGAGCCGAAAAATACGTCTGAGGTTAATCCTCAGTTAACGAATGAGATCCCTGAAACGTCTCTGGGTAAACTTTCATTAACGAATGAGATCCCTGAAGAAAAGCCTCTGGTTAATCCTCCATTATAGGAGGAGATTCCGGAAGGGCTACCGCCTGCACCTGATGGCCGATGACATTGACCAGTTTAACCGTGACCTTATGAACTGGCTAATTTGGTATAACACCGAAAAACCGCACTTCGCCAGATCTCGCCAATGCGCTTCCTTATAGTAACTTCGGATTGTCCAATATAATATGGAAGCATACAAGCATTTGACAGAATAGCTAAGGTTTGATGTTATACGAAGATTATGCGAGGAATTAAACATCTAGGAAGAAGTCCAGAAGCTCCTTATGATCATGAAAGAGAAGGCGTTATTTTTTTTGACGGCGAGAAAACTGGCGATATTAAAAGGCCAAGAAGAATAATAACAGGACCCCGGCTCCTCGGAATGATAGTGGCAGCTAGTCTGATTACTACTCCTTGTCAGAATATATCTGAGCCCGGTAAATCGGATGGACCTCCGGCTGACTTTAACCAACCGCTGCAGCCCGAACCGTCCCCGCAATTGCCAGAATTGCCGGTCCCTGAACGTGATCGTATTTGGTCCTAAAGGAAATAAACAAGCTGTACCAACATACGCTTTAACTAATGCGAATAATGCGCCAGTCGTAGAAACGCTATTAGCGGTAGTGGCCGGAGCACAGGGACTCTTAATAGATTACTTCTTGTCAACAAACAGTTTTTGTGCTAAATTACTGATAACGCATGATTTCTAGTGATAAAAAGGCAACTATCGTTGCTGAACTGACCAAAGATAAGAAAAATACCGGCTCCCCAGAGGCACAGGTCGGGATTTTGAGTGCCCGTATTGCTGAGCTGACCGAGCATTTAAAGGTTAACAAAAAAGATTTTGCGGCCCGGCGCGGTTTGCTGCAAATGGTCGGCAAGCGCAAAAAGCTGCTTAAATATATAGCTGAAAAAGATTCTAAAAAGTACTTAGCCCTTATTAAAAAGCTTAATATTCGGCGATAATACCTGTTAACTCCCTAGTTTTACTGCTAAAACTTAGTATTAAAACCAGAGAGTGAACACTTAAACTAAGAGAGGCTCTCTCGCGTAATAAAATTAATATTTCGTCGCCGCGGCAACAGCTATCATATTGATATCTGGATTGTGGCGAGTGAAAGAAAGGCAAGGTAATAGTGAGTACTATTAACCCTTATGGAAAAGACATAGTTAGCGTATCGACAGATTTTTGCGGAAAAAAATTAACCCTGGAGACCGGCAGAGTCGGCTTCCGATCAACTTCATCCGTAATGGTTCGCTACGGCGACACGGTAGTTTTAGGCACGGCTATGGTCGGCCAAAAAACGCTGAAGGATTTTGACTATTTTCCGCTGAGTATTGAATATGAAGAAAAAATGTATGCTGCCGGCAAGATCAGCGGCAGCCGGTTTATAAAAAGAGAGGGTCGGCCTAGCGACGACGCCGTGTTGATCGGCCGGATCATTGACCGGCCGATACGTCCGCTATGGCCAAAAGGTTACCGTCATGAAGTTCAAGGGGTTGCTACCGTCTTGAGCATGGATCCGGAGTTCCGCCCTGACATGATAGCCATGATAGCTATGAGCACGGCTTTTATGCTGACCGGCGCGCCGTTTGAGGGTCCGGTGGCCGGACTGCGGTTAGCTATAACCGAAGACGGCCCCAAGGCTTTTGCTACCAATGAAGAACTTAACAAGGGCAAACTAGACATAGTTGTCGCCGGCACCGAGTCGGGCGTCATGATGGTTGAAGCCGGCGCAAACGAAGCCACAGAGGAAGAGATAGTATCCACGCTGGAATACGCCCAGGAGCAAATCCAGCCGGCTATTAAACTTCAGCAGGAACTAGTGGCCAAAATGAATGTAGCTCAACAAGAATACAATCTGATATTTCCCGATGAAGACATCCAAGCAAAAGTTGAAACCTGGCTTGAAGGCAAATTGGGCGAAGGCTTGCGGGCGCCGTACCCGGAACGCAACGAAATGGTCCGAGAAATGCGCCTGGCCATGGAAGAAGAATTCAAAAGCCAGCTGGGCGAGGAGGAATTCGAGCCGGTAAGGCGCGAATACGATGACGCCTTTACCCTGGCGCTGCATAAAGACGTCCGAAAAGAAATTATTGAGCAAAACGTGCGTCCTGACGGCCGCAAATTCGATGAGATCCGTCAGCTTTCCAGCGAAGTAAGCTTGCTTCCAAGAGCCCACGGATCAAGCTTATTCACCAGAGGCGTAACGCAAGCCCTGAATGTGGTCACTCTGGCACCGCTTAGTTACGCTCAAATTGTCGACACCATGGAAAAGGAAACCGAACGCCGCTACCTTCATCACTACAATGCACCGGGCTATACGGTAGGCGAGATAAAGCGCATGATGGGTCCCGGCCGGCGCGAAATCGGCCATGGCTACTTGGCTGAGAGGGCACTTTTGCCGGTGATTCCAGACGAATCCGAATTCCCCTACACCATCCGCTCAGTAACAGAAATAATGAGCCAAAATGGCAGCACTTCAATGGCCGCGGCTTGCTCCAGCTGTTTAGCGCTAATGGACGCCGGCGTGCCTCTGAAAGCTCCGGTTAGCGGCATTGCTATGGGATTGATACTTGACGGCGAGAAACCGCTTATTTTAAGTGATATTGCCGACGCAGAAGATTTTGCCGGCGATATGGATTTTAAGGTGACTGGAACTGCCAGCGGCATTACGGCGCTTCAAATGGACATGAAAGTTCACGGACTGAAAGTTGATATTTTAAAACAAGCTTTGAGCCAAGCCAAAGACGGGCGCAAGCACATTCTAAAACACATGCTGGAAACGCTCGAACGGCCGCGGGCCGAGTTGAGCCAGTACGCTCCGCAAGTGGAAACTATCAAGATTAATCCCGATAAAATCCGCGAAGTCATCGGCAAGGGAGGCGAAACAATCAACAAAATCATTGCCGAAACCGGCGCCGAAATAGACATCAAGGATGACGGCACAGTATTAATCGCCAGCCCGAACAAAAAAAGCATTGACGGCGCGATACAATTTATCCAAACCATTACCGCCGAACCCGAAGTCGGCAAGATTTATAAAAACTGCCGGGTTGTCAGCGTGCTAGACTTTGGCGCGTTTGTAGAAATCATGCCAGGCAAAGAAGGGCTGGTGCACGTATCGGAGCTTAGCGACCGGCGAGTTGAAAAACCCGGCGATGTCGTCAATGAAGGCGACCGGGTAGATGTAAAATTACTTTCCATTGATGACAGGGACCGTCTACAATTAAGTATGAAAGCGGTTAAAAAAGAAGGTTAAAGCTATGACAGGCCGCATTAGTCAGATCGATAATTACCACCAAACTAAAAAAGGCAAGCTGGTGTTCGGCGCGGCCGAGCTGTTAGTCGCCTACCTTATAATTTCCAGGGCAATTGACACCGGCAGCCTCTGGCAATACGGATTAGCTCTATTATTTTTTATCGGCGGCGCCAACAACCTAGCCAAGGCTGCTTTAGGCAGTAATAAAACTTATGTCAAATCCAAAAAAAGATAGTCTTGCCCAGATAAAGGCAGATATTGTAACCCAAAATATCTGCCCCGATTTGGCCGAGGCGGCCACGAACCTTGTCATGGGTTGCGGTAACGAAAGTGCCGACATAGTTTTTATAGGAGAGGCACCGGGCAAGAATGAAGACTTGCAGGGCGAGCCGTTCGTGGGAACAGCCGGTAAATTTTTAAACGAAATGCTGGCTGGTGTCGGGCTAAAAAGAGACGACGTCTATATAACCAATATCGTCAAATACCGTCCGCCGAACAATCGCGACCCGCTGCCCGCGGAAAAAAAGGCATTTTGGCCGTTTTTGATCCGCCAGCTTCGGATTATCAGGCCAAAAATCATAGCCACGTTGGGCCGGCACAGCATGGAATATTTCCTGCCGGGACGGAGCATAACAGTGATTCACGGCCAGCCAAAAAGGATTAAATTCAACCATAGTAGCGAGCAAAATAGTCTCGAGTCCGTAATTATCCTGCCCTTATATCATCCTGCGGCGGCCTTGTATAACGGTGATCTGCGGACAACATTGATAGAAGACTTTCAAACCATACCAAACATAATCAAATCATTAGAAAAGTAAAGGAATAACAATTTAAATGAATCAGAATAATAATCAGCCAAAAAAACCAAAAAGAGATAATAATACTAAATCCGGCTCGTCCCGCTCGCCAAGCCGCGGCGCCGCTATCCGGGCTCACAAAAGAGTTAATGAGGACGCGCACCGGATTTCCAGCCAGTGGCAGAACGCAAAAGTGGAGCCGGCCGGACAAAATCAGCCGCGGGCCAACTTTATTGACGACAGCCCCAGGCTAAAATTCGTGGGACTAGGCGGCATGGACAGCGGCGGTTCAAAAAACACCTTGTTGCTTGAGTATAAAAACGACGCGATTATCATGGATTGCGGCAGCGACCTGGGAGTTGATCTGCCGGGTATAAACTACGGCATCGCCGATACGTCTTACCTGGAAAGTATTAAACACAAAATTAAGGGCTACGTTATAACCCACGGGCACTTAGACCATATTGGCGGACTGCCGCATATTTTGCCTAAGTTCCCGGCGCCGATTTACGGCAGCCGGTTTACTATTGGCCGAGTAGAGGAAATATTTGAAAATTTCGGCCTGCCGATGCCTGACGGTTTTGAACTAAAAACTGTGATAATGAATGAAAAAACGCATGAGAAGTTAAAGCTCGGTGAATTTTTTGTCGAACTGGTAGGTGTTACGCACGCCATACCGGGCAGCACGGCTATTGCGGTGGATACTCCAGTGGGTCGCGTAATTAACACCGGCGACTTCCGCTTAGACCAAAACCCTCTGGACCACGAAAAAACCGACACCGAGCGGCTAATAGAGCTAGGCCGTGAAGGTGTTTTAGCGCTTCTCAGTGAGAGCACTACTACAGACCGTCCGGGACGCACGCCCAGCGAGTCCAGTATAGAACCAAGCTTCGTGGATATAATGAACCAGGCGCCGGGCCGGATTTTTGTGGCAATATTCTCGACCAACGTAAATCGGATCCAGATGATAGTAAATGCCGCCGTCAGGCATAACCGTAAAATCGCCCTTGATGGGCGCAGTATGATTTCCACGCTGGAAATGGCGGTTAGAAACGGCTTTATGAAAATTCCCAAAGGCACCTTCGTGCCGATTGCCAGCGTGCCAAACCTCAAGGACCAAGAAGTAGTCGTGGTCTGTACAGGCGGCCAAGGCGAACCGAATTCAGCGCTGCAGCGCATGGCTGTCGGCGAGCACAAGCATGTCAAGTTAAAAAGCGAAGACACGGTAATTTTATCCAGTACCCCGATACCGTACACCGGCAATGACGCACTGGTACGTAAAATGGTAGATAATTTATTCAAAGGCGGCGTGCATGTTTTTCGCCATGAAAGCCGGGAAGCCGACCAGTGCGGTCCGCTGCACGTTTCGGGACACGGCAGCCAGGATGAATACGGCGAGATGATAGACATGGTCAAGCCGAAATTCTTCGTGCCGATTTACGGTGACTATACGGCCAAGAAATATCATATAGAACTAGCGGTCGGCCACGGTATAGCCAGGAAAGACTGCCTAAATGTCAGCAACGGCGATGTTATCAGCTTTACCAAAAATACCATGGAGGCCAGCGAGAAAGTCCCAAACGGCACAATTTTGGTTGACCAGACCGGCGCCATCGTCAGCAACGTAGTCGTAAAAGACCGCCTGATGCTTAGCAATGAAGGCTTGGTAGTATTTATTTTAACTATCGATAAAAAAACCAGCCAGCTCATGACCAGCCCGGATATTATCAGCCGCGGATTCATATACATGAAAGACGAAGAGGAATTGATGAATGAATTTAGAATTGAGCTAAAGCGAGCGGTAGCCCAACGATTCAAGCGGATTGATCTGGACAGGTTCAAGCTGGAAATTAAAGAGCACATCACCCACTTCTTATACGAAAAAACCGGCCGCAGCCCGATAGTCATTCCGGTGGTTAACATCATTGGCCAAAAACAAAATTCCGGCAAAAAAGATCAGGCCAAACCGCAGTCAAGCCCAGCCCAGCAGGCCGAAGATATGCAAAAACGCTTCGCGGAAATGCGCTCAAGGCTTCTCAACCAAGACGCCCGCACCGATTAGCGCAGGTCGAAGAATTTACGGCAAAAACCGGAGTAATTTTAATTTGACAGGTGTGGTAAAATTTGCTATAATTTACTTATAGTATAACAGTAGTGAAAATGCTACAATAGACGCTTAATATATGGCTAAAAAGAAAAAAAGACGATCAACTAAAAAACAAAAACCTGAAGACAAAAAACAATCTTCCGGTTTTTGGCAGCTTAGCGGCGCGGTCTTGCTGTTTGTGCTGGCCTTTTTTATCTTCTTAGGCGGATTCGGTACTGGCGGAACATTTCCGACGGCTAGCTTCCGCTGGGTTTATGAGGCATTAGGCTGGCCTGCCTATCTGGCACCGCTGGCATTAATATATTTTGGAGTCCATAAATTCAAGAGTGAGGATCGCAGGATACCCCTGGCTAATTTTTTAGCTATGCTTGGCTTCATTCTATCTTTATCCGTCATGCTTCACACCGTGTTCGTTAGAAAATCCGCCACTGAAAATGTCGGGGGGCACGGCGGCTACGTCGGCGAAGTCGTCGGCAACGCTTTCTTGCTGGCGCTGGATAAGATCCCGGCCAGCTTAATGTTCGGCGTTATAGCGGTATTAGCTTTCTTTTTTGCTTTCGGTATCTCACCCAAGGTGATAGCAAAATTATTTAAAGGCAAAGAAAAGCCAAAAGACACCGATCTTGAGGCTCTAAAAGCTCAGGGCGAACAAAAACTTAAGCTAAATGAGGGCGTACCCACGGAACACAGTACAGAGACAGCGGAGCCGAAACCCCGTCTCAGCAGCTTTAAAAATACCGTTAAAGACCTGGGAGACTCAGGAAAACATGAAGCCTTGACGGTCGCCAGCGATGAAAATTGGCAATTTCCGCCGCTTGATTTGCTGGACCAGCGCCAGGATAAGGCGGATGCCGGCGACATCCAAGCCAACGCCGACACCATACGCGAAACACTGGCTAATTTTAAGTTCAATGTAGAAATGGAGGGCGCCAATGTCGGACCCAGGGTTACCCAATACACTTTGCGGCCTCCAACAGGCGTAAAGCTAACCCGTATAACTGCCCTGGATAACAATTTGGCGCTTGATTTAGCGGCCCATTCTATCAGAATTGAAGCGCCGATTCCCGGGAAGCGCCTGGTTGGCGTGGAGGTACCTAATCTAAAACAAGCCACAGTTCGAATCAGCAGCGTCCTTAGCGCCAATGAATGGAAAAATAATCACAGTCCGCTAGGTTTTGTTATCGGAAAGGACATTGCTGGCGCTCCGATTGTCGGTGATCTGACCAATATGCCCCATCTTTTAGTGGCTGGTCAAACCGGCTCCGGTAAATCGGTAATGATAAATACGATTCTTACCAGCTTGCTATACCGCAATAGCCCGTCTGATCTAAAATTAATTTTAGTCGATCCCAAGCAAGTAGAATTAACTCCCTACGATGAGTTACCGCACCTTTTGGCGCCGGTGATCCACGAGCCGGAGAAATGCATAAGTGCCCTCAAGTGGGCTGTGGCAGAGATGGAGCGCCGCTTGCGTACTATGGCTGGCGTTGGTAAGCGCAACATTGCCGAATACAACAGCTTGAAAAACGAAGACAGCATGCCCTATATTGTGATCGTTATCGACGAGCTGTCCGACCTTATGATGATGGCTGCCCGCGATGTAGAAGCCTTGGTGGTGCGGATTGCCCAAAAGGCGCGCGCAGCCGGCATCCACCTTATTTTGGCTACTCAGCGGCCAAGCGTCGACGTCATCACCGGCCTTATAAAAGCTAATGTTCCGGCTCGGGTGGCTTTCACCACTACTTCGCAGGTTGACTCTAAAACAATTATTGACGGAGTTGGCGCCGAAAAGCTTTTAGGCCAAGGAGACATGCTGCTTTATACCTCAAATATGCCCAAGCCTAAACGAGTTCAAGCCGCTTTCATATCCGACAAAGAAACTGCCAAGGTCAACGATTTTATACGGCAGCAGAGGGCACCGCAATATGACGAAGATGTTATCAGCCAGCCGGTACAAATCGGCCGGGGCGGCGTAGTGTCTGAAATGAGTTCCAGCGACATTGATGATGATCTGTGGCGCGACGCCGTACAGGTCGTAATAGAAGGAGGCAAGGCCTCAACCAGCTTATTGCAAAGGCGCCTGCGGGTCGGCTATGCCCGCGCCGCGCGCTTAATTGAAACTATGGAAGAACAAGGAATAGTTAGCGCTGCCTCCGGCTCAAAACCGCGCGAAGTATTAATCAGCAGCCTAAGCGAAATTGAGGGCAACGTGCAGCCCGAAGGCGACGTATATGACGATATGCCCGACGAAGAAAACACCCAAAGCTAGACGACCGTATACTGAACCACCCCGCCCTTTCTCCACTCTAGGCACTGCGAAGGGTGGTTCAGAGCGCAATACTTGACTGCGGTTAACAGATATATTACAGTTAAAACCCTTAGTAACAAATTCAGGTTACTGCTCTATAGCGGGTAGCCCGATGACCAAAGGAAGGAGTTATAAAATATGACTAGCCGAATTATGGTGTGCAGGCCAGAATGAATCAGTATGAGATAGCGGTGCTATTCGACCCGGGCCTGGAAGTCGATCTTAGCAAGTCGACAGCTAAGCTTGAGAAGATAGTAACCGACAATAAAGGCAAAATTGTAAAAAGCGACAACTGGGGCAAGCGCAAGCTGGCTTATCAAATTGACAAGCATGAGTATGCACTGTATGTTTTTTATACAGTTGAGTTGCCGGCACAAAGCGTAGCAAAAGTCGACACGACACTAAATATTACCGACGAAGTTATCCGGCATTTGATTACCCGGCCGGACCTAAAGGCGATAGCCAAAGCCGAAGCTCAAAAAGCTGAGAAAGCCAAGAAAAATCTGGCCGGCGGCAGTGAACAAGATGACAGTGGCGAAGAACGATAAAAAAGACTAACATTAGGTTGATGGAAACCAATTCTAAAAAGGAGAATTAGATGGCTAAAGGATTTAATAGAGTCATATTGATGGGCAATCTAACCCGCGATCCGGAAACGCGCACTACTAATACCGGGCAAACCGTAACGAATTTCGGCTTGGCAGTTAATAGAACATGGCGCGGAGCCGACGGCAACCAGCAAGAAAGCGTCAGCTATATCGATTGTGTAGCATGGGCAAAAACCGGCGAGGTCATAGCGCAGTACGTGGGAAAAGGCCGGCCGCTGCTGATCAGCGGCAGGCTGGAACAGCGCAGCTGGGAACAGGACGGACAAAAGCGCAGCAAGGTAGAGGTGGTCGTCGAAGATTTTAATTTCATCGATAGCCGCGGAGGCGCTTCAACGAATTCCGATAATTCTGAGGCGAAAAGCAGGAGTAACCCTGCCAAGCCAGCCGATAAAAAAGGTAATAAAGATACTACTATAGAGGATGTTGAGGAACCAATAAACTTAGACGACATCCCATTTTAGGTAAAAAATGAAATACGAAGCACGAAACCAGAAACAAGCACGAAACTTTCAAATCCGAAATGTTTCTAGTTTGAATATTTCTGATTTCTTTTGGATTTCTAAGTTTCTAATTTCGAATTTGAACAACTAAAAGGAGTAATTATGGCGAAGATTTTTAAACACAAAAGCGAAGTAGCGTATTTTGATTACAAAGATTTTAAGACTTTACAGCGCTACGTAAATCAATACGGTCAAATAGAGTCGCGTAAAAAAACCGGCTTAAGCGAAAGCCAGCAAAGAAGACTATCGGTCGCTATAAAGCGCGCCCGGCATCTGGCATTACTGCCCTTCGTGAATAGAGGATAATGTGACACGCCTTTCACGCTTTCCGATCGCCCCAGATTACACCTGTACGGCTGCAAACACTCGACCTGCTCTCGATGTAGCTTATGGCTACCTCTCCATCAGTTCAAGCGTTTTCGCTCGCCCAGGAGTAATCTGCTGTCAAACTGAAATCGCGGAAGGCGTGCTATGAACAAGCAGCAGTATCAGGACATGCAAAGACTAGTGCAAAATTTAGAGCATCGTTTTAAGGACTTGTGCGACGATAAAAACCATCCCGTGTCCCGTTCTTTAGAACAAAGCCTTCGATCTTTGGAGGATGCTTTTCAACTAGCAAAAAACCCCCGGTCAATTGAAAACACCGTAGCAAATCTTGAGGATAGTTTTGACCGCTTAAATAATCCGGCGGTTATGAATCCTGAGCATGCCGATTATTTTGCCGGGCAAATGAAACAAATTAAGATGAACCTTAGAAAATTTGATAACTATTAAAGGGAATCTATGGCTTTAGGTGTTACAGATTTAAAAAAAGGCACGATATTCCAAATAGAGGGAACGCCGTACAAAGTAATTGAATACAGTCAGAAAGTTATGGGCCGCGGCGGTTCGATCGTGAATGTTAAAATTAAAAGCTTGATTGATGGCAGAATTTTGGACAAAACCTTTAAAGGCAACGAATCTATTCAGTCTGCCGACGTGGTAAACATAAATGCGCAATATCTTTATGCAGACAATAAGAACCTTTATTTCCTGGACACCAAAAGTTACGAGACCCTCCAAGTGCCGGCTAGTCTAGTTGGCGGCCAAGCGGCCTATCTAATAGAAGGCTGCGCTGTAGTTGCCCAAAGTTTTAACGGTCAGGTTATAGCTGTTGAGTTGCCAAAAAACGTTTTTTTGAAGGTTATACGAACCGAAGACGCAGTCAGGGGAGACACCTCCTCGGCAGTAACAAAGGAAGCTGAAGTAGAAACCAGTGCCAAGATAAAGGTGCCGGCATTTATAAAAACCGGCGACATAATCAGTGTAGATACTACAACTGGCAGTTACCGCGAAAGAAAAAAATAGATTTATGCCGAGTCATAGGCTTGACCAGTATCTCCATAAAATGAAGCTAGTAAGCTCCAGAAGCCAAGCGGAAAATTATATAAAACTCGGCTATGTAAAAGTAGACGGCAGGGTAGTAGATAGGCCAAGCAAACAGGTGACGGATAAATCCGTAGTAACATTTACGGCAGAGAAAACCTATGTTTCCCGGGCCGCATTAAAGCTTGAGTCGGTAGCAGATGGTTTTAAGCTAAACTTTAACTCAAAGGTTGTCCTTGACGTTGGTAGCAGCACAGGGGGTTTCAGCGAGTATACCTTAAGGCACGGTGCGGCCAAGATAATAGCCGTTGAAGCCGGAAAAAACCAAATGAACCCAGTGCTTAGGCAGGATAAAAAAATTGAACTGCATGAGCAAACCGACATACGCGATGTTAATAGCCTGAGCACAAAAGTTGACATTGTACTAATAGACGTTTCGTTTATTTCAATTAGAGAGGTATTGCTACACCTTAGGAACATGCTTGATCCCGATAGCCTTATACTGGCGATGGTAAAGCCGCAGTTTGAAATGCTTGGAGAAAATCGTAAGCATAAAGGCGTGGTAAAAAATGAGTCAATCCGGCGAGCTATCTTCAAAGAATTTGAACAGTGGGTTAAACAGAAGTACAAAATAATGGACAAAGCGGACAGCCGGGTCTCCGGCGAAAAAGGCAATAGAGAAAGATTTTATTTGCTGAAACCCATAAGAAATCAGTTAATGATAAACTAAAAACATGAGATATTTTAAGGACAGACAAGAAGCTGGAAGGCTTCTGGCTAATAATATTACTCATCACAAAGCACACCACTGCGTCGTTCTTAGTCTAAGCGACGGAGGCGTTGTGGTCGGCGCCGAAATCGCCAAGACTCTGCACGCCGGGCTTTTTAATTTAGTGACCGAGGAAAAAGAACTGCCCGGCGAGCTAGACCCAGTCGCCAGTGCGAATTCGGCCGGCTCTTTTATGTACAGCAGCCGCCTGCTTAACAACAACGCTTATTCCACCGGCGAGCTTGAGCTAATAAAAGCAGAAAGCTACCCGTCTATCCAGCAGGAGCGTATGAACGCGTTTCAGAAAATAAACCGCGTAGCCGACAAAGAAGATTATATTCCCAGGAGATTACTCAAGAATCACATTGTAGTTTTAGTTTCAGACGGCTTCCGCAACGGTATTTCATTAGACGTGGCTGCTGATTTCCTGAAGCCAATCGCCATAAAAAAATTAATTGTAGCATCGCCAATAGCTAGCACGGAGGCAACTGATAAAATCCATCTACTGGCCGATGAAATAGTTTGTCTTGAAGTCGTTGAAAATTTTATAAGCATCAATCATTACTATGAAGATAATTCAATTCCCAGCCATGAAAAAATCATAGACAAAATGCGAAATATTGTCTTTGAATGGTAGGGCTTTGTGAATAAAATTTTAGTACGGCGCAATTTAGCAAAAAAGTTATCCACAGCAAGTAACACTTTAAAATTATCATAATAATTTATATTTAACCCGTCTCAAAGATGTTATTTAAATATTATTAAATACTTTGCTCGGACACTTAATTTGTGCGCAAATAAAATTGATCTTGTGCGCTAAGTTAAGGATTGCTAGCCTAATTATAGGCAGTTAATAAGCTGCTGAAGAGCAAAAAGCGAAACAAAACGCTAAAACACTAAACAGGGAGCTCGCGGGGGATTCTTATCGAAGCAATTTGATCAGAACCCTAGCGGGCTCTCAAAATAAAGAGACAAAAATCAAAGTGAAACAAAGGTTAAAATTTTTTCGAGTTGGCAGTAAAACGTACTTCCATCACCAAAATGGAATACTTATTCGCAAAAACCGTTTACGACAATCCGCATTAAATATTTTTACAATACTGGTTGTCGCTGGCGGTTTTTTTGGTTCATACCAGTACGGTTTCCCGGCCCTGCAATCTGCAAGCTATTTTCGAGCAAAAGACGTAGCTTCTCAAAATATAGTTTCTGCCGAACAAGAACCTAATGAACCCGTACAAGCTCCGATTATAAAAGAAGACGAATTGTTGAAATTTGCGCTAAAACAAAAAATTGCCTCCTTCCCGGCTAGTAAGGATTGGTCTGTTTACGCTTACGATCTTTCATCCGATAGAACGGTCAACATAAATGAGACCGAAGAATATGACGCTGCCAGCCTGTATAAATTGTTTTTACTAGAAGCGTTAGAAAATAAGGTAGCTTTTAATGAATGGGAGCATACCTACGTGGACGGAAAGAGCCTGCGGGTTTGCGCGGAGTTAATGCTGCAGGTAAACGACGACCCGTGCAGCGAATCTTTGGCAGAGCATTTGAACTGGGAATTTATAGACCAATTTAATCGCCAGAGCGGCTTTGAAAAAACCAGCCTGGCCGGACTAGAAGGGCGTAAAACAACTGCCGTGGAAGTAGGCGAGCTGTTCATTCGACTTAAAAAAGGCCATACCTTAAGTGATAATGCCCGCCGGTTTGTATTCGACGCGCTTTACCAGCAGGCTTATTCTAAGGGAATTTCCAAAGGTTGCGGTGATTGCCGAACAGCCGTCAAAGCCGGCGAATTAAGCGGCATAAGCCACGACGGAGGAATCGTGACGCACGGCGGTAAAAGCTACGTGCTGGTAGTAATGAGCCAAGGCGGCAGCTTTGAACAAATCAGTGAAATAACCAAGCTGGTCGACGGGCGTTTCGGATCACAAAAACCAGCTCTTTAAGCCCGCAGTTTATAGCCCTTGGTAAATAGCCGGTAATTCACGCCAAACAGAATCAGTCCGGCACAAGCGATTACTATTAAACTCAAAAAGGGATTTACGTCTGAACTTCCCAGCATGGAATAGCGCAGGGTATTTATCATGTAGTAAACGGGGTTAAAACGGGTCAGGGTTTCAAAAGTGTCCGGCAGTAGCGATGCCGAGTAAAATACACCGCCCAAAAATATTAGCGGTTGTAAAATGAAGGTTTGGTACAGCATTAAATCGTCAAATTTTTCTGCTCTCAGTCCCACCAATACACCAGCCATAGCAAAGAAAAAACCGATCAGAAAGAAACTCAATATTGTCAAACCGAAGTGTTCAAGCGGAAGATCCCCAATAAGTATTTTTGCCGTGCTAAAAGCTATTATCACAATTACGCTGGCCCGGATTAGTCCGCCGAGCGCGAAAGCCATTAAAAGTTCAAGGTTGGATACAGGCGATGACAACTGGTCGTCAATTGCCCGCTGGATTTTTTGCTGGAGCAGGGAAGAAGAATTATTGGAAAATGTATTTATGGCGAAGCTCATCATCAAAAGCCCCGGGATAATAAAAATAATGTAGCGGAAGCCTTCCAGCTCATCAATCCTTGACCCCAATGCCGCGCCGAATATGCTTATGTAAAGATAAGTTTCCAGAAGCGGTCCTAATATTGTTTGGCGCTTAATGCCCCAAAATCTTGATAGCTCTCGGCGCAGAACTGTCCAAAAAGGCAGCCATCTTTGTATAAATTTTTGGCTGTCTATCATGTGATACCTAGGCTCCGGGTTAGTTCGCTGCGGCCGACAACCTTCAAATAGACATCTTCTAAGGTTTTTTGTTTAAAGCGTTTTTTCAGCTGCTCCGCCGTGCCAGTCTCAATTATCTCGCCTTTATTAATCAATGCGATTTTGTCGCAAAGTCGTTCAGCCTCTTCAATGTAATGGGTGGTTAGCAATATAGTCGTGCCTTGCTGGTTGATTTTTTTGATATAACGCCAAAGCTCCAGGCGCAGCTCCACATCAACTCCAGCCGTCGGCTCGTCTAAAATCACCATTCTCGGCCTGTGCATCAGGGCGCGGGCCAGTACGACCCGGCGTTTCATGCCGCCGGAGAGGAAATTACTGCGGGCTTTTCTCTTATCCAGGAGAGAAAAATCTCTCAGCAGCTCGTTAGTGCGTTTTTGTCTTTCAGCCTTTCGCATTCCAAAATAGCCGCCGTGGAAATCCAGCGTATCCTCAACGCTTAAAAACCAGTCCAAGTTAATTTCTTGCGGTGCCAAGCCGATGTTGTGGCGGGCTTTTTGATACTCGTCCACCGCGTCATGGCCGAAAATTGCCGCCGACCCTCCCGTAGGCATGGCTAAACCGGTCAGGCAATGAATAAGCGTAGATTTTCCGGCGCCGTTTGGACCCAGTAAACCAAAAAAAGAACCCTCCGGGATTTCTAAATCTATTTCTTTTAAGGCATGCGTTCCCGAGCCATAAATTTTGCTTAGTTTTTTGACCTCTACCGCGTTCATAGCCTAAATACTCAATTTACATTTAACATTGTTAATTGATTGTAAATTGTAAAATTGAAAACTGAAAATTTATCTAGAGGTTGAATCTAAATTCTACTACATCGTTTGGCTGCATTACATAATCCTTACCCTCGGTGCGTACTTTACCGGCCGCCTTAGCAGCGCCTACGGAGCCGGCGGCTATTAGATCATCGTAATTTACTACCTGGGCGGCAATGAAGCCCTTTTGAAAATCACTATGGATTACCCCGGCAGCTTCCGGGGCGGTGGCGCCTTTTTTGATGGTCCAGGCCCGGGTTTCTTTTTCACCGGCGGTAAGGTAGCTTTGCAACCCCAAAGTTTCATAAGCGGCGCCTACCAACTGTTTTAATCCGGACTCTTTAACCCCGTAAGTTTGCAGCAGCTCAGCAGCTTCTTCCTCAGACAGCCCTTGCAGCTCGCTTTCCAATTTGGCACAGACAAAAACAGATTGGGCAGGCGGCGCTAATTGCGACAGTTCTTTTTTCTTATTTTCATCTGCCAGTGTCTCTTCGTCGACGTTAAACAAATAGATTACCGGCTTCATCGTCAGCAGCTGCAATTCTTTTTGCAGCCAATCCCAGGCTTCTTGCTTGATGTTTCTGGTTTCAGCAAAAAGTGGCTTGCCATCATCTAACAACAACCTGGCTTTTTCCAGCGCTTCCAGTCCTGGTTTGAGCTTGGGGTTCGCCTTAGCCTCTTTTTGTATTCTCGGCAGGCGTTTTTCTATGGTTTGCAGGTCGGCTAAAACCAGCTCGGTATTTACGACTTGAATATCCTTTAGGGGGTTGTGGCTTTGGTCTACGTGCTGAACGTTCGAGTCATCAAAATCCCGGACAACTTGGCATATAGCATCGCAGGCCCGAATATGGCTTAAAAATTGGTTGCCCAGCCCTTCGCCTTCATGAGCGCCTTTAACCAACCCGGCAATATCCACGAATGTGGTTGTGGCCGGAATAATTTTTTTTGAGTTGTAAATTTTAGCCAATTTTTCTAAACGCTCATCAGGCACCGGCACAATGCCGGCATTAGGCTCAATGGTTGCGAAAGGGTAATTAGCCGCCAAAATATTATTATCGGTCAGCGCGTTAAACAGCGTAGACTTGCCAACATTAGGCAACCCGACTATCCCGATAGATAAACTCATAGCTGGCTGCGGTCTATGCCGGCATCTTTTAGAATACGGTTTAGCGTGCCAATACTCATAACTCGGTTGTGTTGAGGTACTGAGACAATTCTTTTGGTTTCAGGGTTTGACATAATAATATGGCTTCCTGTAGTTCTGGCGTGCTCCCAACCGTTCTTTCTTAAAACTTTGATTAATTGCTTGCTGGTTAATCTTGGAAGTTTCGGACTCACACCACCGTAACCTGGCGATGTTGGATCTTGGGCAATTCCCAGCCTTTTTCATCTAGCACAGCTACGTAACCGCTAATAGCGTCTTGTATCATTGCCATTGCTTCGTCTATAGACCCACCTTCGCTTATGCAGCCTGGCAGCTCAGGTACGTATGCGGTGTAGCCGCCTTCTGTTTGAGGCTCTAAAATAACATTGAATTTCATTGGTTTATTCATATGATTAATTATAACATGGCAATTGACGAGAATAAGGAAGTAGCAGCGTAGACTTGCCAACATTCGGCAACCTGACTATGCCAATGGAGAGGCTCATTTGCTAGCCTTTTTGCTGTGTTTTTTGATCCAGATCGCCACTTCAACTATATCCGGATTATTAGTTGCTATAAAAAGGGTATATTCTTCAAGTTGTTTGTTGCTTGCTGTGAGATCGTAGCCATTTATGTTTAAGAAACGATACATTACCAAGGCGGCTGTACGCTTGTTTCCATCGATAAAAACATGATAATTACACAAGCCTTCGTACAATGAAGCGGCTTTGGTAAAAATATCGGGATATAATTCTTCCGCGCCAAAGCTTGTTTTGGGTTTTTCAGCTATCGAGGCTAGCATGCCAGGTTCTCTGATGCCTAACGAACCACCTATGTTTTCCACAATATCATCATGTATAGACACTATGTCATCTGCGCTAACGTAGTTCATTGTTATTTTTTATTCAATGCTTTTAGCGCTGGACGGTATCGTTCAATAGCTTGTTTCGTCCAGTCTTTGAGCTCGTGCGCATTGTTTGTGCTGGGCGGGGAAATCTCAAACACAATTTTGGAGCGCTTTACTACGGTGAAGCGCTCGCCTTTTTGAGCGCGCTCGGCGATCTGGCTGGCGTTTTGCCTGAGTTCTTTGAGCCCGATTATAGTCATATTATTCCTTTAAGTTACCCTTAAAGTATACTTAAAGGTATTACTATAGTCAATGCAACAGAGTGCCCAGTTCCAACCGAGCTCTGAATGCGACTCCTTAAGTTATGTACGTGGACATAGATAAGCATAGTATTGACATTTATAAAAAAATTACATACAATCTTTGTATGAATACGAAGATATTTAATGTTTCAATGCCAGAGAATCTTGTCAAAAAAATTGACAAGCAATCACGCTCAAGCGGCAGCAACCGGAGTGATTTTATACGTCAAGCCGTTCGCAGGCAGCTAGCTATAATCGAGCAGTGGCAGGCGGTGTCAGCGTCAGCACGCAAAAACTATTCGGGCAAGCAATTAAGCGAAAAACAGGTTGCCGATATTGTCCGCAAAGATAGAGCTGGTCAGACAAAAAACAAAAAATGAAACGAGCCGTGCTCGATACTAATGTGATTATTTCGGCTTTGTTGTTTGGCGGTCTCCCAGAAAAAGTTGTGGTCCAGGTTCTAGCAGGGGACCACATCAGCGTTACATCACCATTTATTATTGAAGAAACAAGCAGAATTTTGCGTGACAAATTTAATGTAGCGCCAGGAACTTTAAAAATGTTGGAACAGCTGCTGTCTATATCGGAAATCCAGTATTTTCAGCCGTTCCTGACTGTTATAGAAGATGATCCGGACAATCGGGTTTTGGAAACAGCCGTCCATGGAAAGGCTGACTACACAGTAACGGGAGATAAATTACTGCTTGAGCTTAAGTGCTATGGATCGATAAAAATAATCTCTCCTGCCGACTTTCCGGCACTTAATAGCCCCTCTCAATAGTTCGGAATTTCCAGGTATCTGGAAATAATTTTTGAGGAGAAAGTTTACGTAATTATATTTGACGATAAGCTAGGAAAGTAGCATCATAAGTACAGTTCTAGACTTGTCTAGGTTGTCTGGATTAAGGAGTTGGATTATTCATGGATATCGAGGGTGCAGTTAGGGCGGTTGAAGCATTGCGTCAAACAATGGAGCCTGAAGAACAAAAAATTATTGATGCGGAAATGTGTCGTCTGGGCGTAGTTAGTGAGGCAGCCGGCTCGATTGCCGCTGCTGAGGAAGCTGAAACTGCAGAAATAGAGTTTGAAGAGCAACTAGAGAATTTCCTTAACCCGACGATCGCCATTGAAGCAGAACAACAAGTAGGAGCAAAACAACAACTTGAACTCATGAAGAGCTTCTGGGCTAGATTAGGGTATCAAGTGCCGGCTCTGGATACGGAACAGCGCGCGGAGGAGTTGGAAGAAGCTATTGCTGAGAACCCTCACCTGCGAATTATCCCGCACCCCCTACTTAACCATGAGGGCCATTGCGGGATCGCAGAAGCTGCTAAAACTTACTTTCGTAGGAACCAATTTGATCCCGACTACCACCCGCTCTGGGCACCGGACACAGGCGAGCTTTACGGCTACGGCGAATTAATTATTGATCCTGATAATGTCATAGAGTCTGATAAGCGTTACAGCATGGGTTATCAATACGGGGATGCAGTAATTATAGGCCAAAGAGAGTGGGCCGAGGCTATGATAGAAGCCGGAAAAGCGGTCGAAGCCGAAGATGGCACGGTCTGGCTATTCCCAGTTACGGATGTGCGAAGTAAGAGTGAGCGTATCTATGATGAGACCGGTAAACCTCGCGAGGAAGATACGCAGGGAGCCTTAATTGCCAGGCAGTTGCTCTACCAAGCTAATGGTACGCCAAATAGTGACAGGGTTGATTTTGCTACTAATGAAGCCGTCTATGAATTATATGAAAACGGCGATAAAAAGCTCCAGTGCCTCGTGAGCGTGCGCTGGGATCCGGTCGATCTTCGAGTGATTTTGCAATTACGGTACCCCGACAAATGGCACGACCCCTTGCTCGGTGCAAAGGATGAGACATATCCACAGGTTACAGAATAGTTTTTTTAAAAAAACTTGCAAAAACTTGACGCTTATGCTTGCATTCTTGTCTCATTAGTGGTAAATTAAAAACCTATCAAGTTGAGTTGAGGAAATTATTATGCCACCACAAGGAAGATTAAGTGAAATAGCACTAGAAATTGGAGAACGATTAGGTGCAGGACCTGAACAAACTGGGGCTCCAGGGGGACTTGTTTATTCCGCCCCTGACGAAACTGCTGGCTTTGATCCGAATTCAGAGGCAGAAAAATCTGGTGCAACGGATGTATCTAGCCAAGCCGGCGCCTTCGCGTTGGCAGATGCCGCTTCAGAAGCAGCGGGAAGAGGCGCTGGAATAAGAGAAATAACTAGCCGTGAAAATGGAGGCGGAGATTTGGAAGGTGATGCAAGCGCTCCTGGCGGCAACAGGTATACGCCAAGCAGACAAGGCGTGTTTTCAGAGCTTGGATATTGGATAAAAGGGACGAAACTTGGCAAGGCAGCGACAGCCCTTACTGCGGTGGGCGTTTTTTCTCCTGCTGTTGGAACTGCTATTGCCGGCTCTCCAAGCGCAGAACAGGCTCAATTCCGTTCCTCATTAAAGAGTCCTGCTAACCCATTTCAAATATTTAGGCAGCGGATGGCTCAGATAAATCCTCGACCAGGGACAGGAGTTGCTACAGAAGGCTCATACGTGGAAAATGCTTTGGGCGACTGCGAAGGAATCGGTGGAATTAAGAAGTTCTACGTAAATGTTAACGACCGTTATCGCAATAGAGTTACGGTGAATGTAATCAGAGAAAAGATGGGATATTCGCAAAGAATTACTGATCAGCCAGTCGGATATTTAAACATGGCCTGTGATAACGTGGAACAAACCAAACAGCGCCTAGAAGTTTGGACTCCGGCAAAGGATAAAAGCGCCGAAAGCGCCGTAAACGGCTTAAAAAGAGTTTACGGCGGTTTGTCGAGCCGAAAGCTGCCGCAACATCCAGAATATGTAGTTGATAATTGGGCCAGCTCAAAATCGGGCAACGTACCGCCGACAGAACACAGAAATACCCGCACGATTTTTACCGATAAAAAATTCACAAACGAAGCCTTAAAAGACGGTGAGCTTGTCGTAGCCTTAGTGAGTGAGAGCCACGCTACCCCGGCTGTGCTAACTTATTTTGGTGCGGAAAAAGGACAAAATGGCGAAGGCTCAAAGGCAATATTGTTTACGAAACCAGTTCGTACAAATGAAATAGTACCTCGGGCAAACCACCACGATGCGATACTTCTTGAGCCTTAAACACCTGGTATAAGCAGAGCCATTAATTAATCCATATCTATTTTTAAGTAGACAAAGGGTTGTTGGTCAAGTAGTATTATTTACGTAAGCTTTAGCGCGATACTAAATAAGTTTCGGCAGCTCAAAATTGCTATAAATAGCTATGAAAATGAATATAGTAAAAACGAAAAATAAAATAGAGCTATTGCTTAAGAGGCTTAGGTTTAGAAAAATACTGCTAGTGGTTGTTTTACTGCTTTTAATCGCGTTGGCCGCGGTCGCTATAATTTCATTCAAGTCCAATAAAGATAATCAAACCGGTTTCAAATGCATCGAGTTTGAACGGCAAACCCGGGAGCTTATAGGCCAGGGTCCTGATAAAACTCAGGAATTGTTAGAAGTTTATAAAAACAATTACAATTACTGTGACGTAAAAAGCTTGCCAACAAGCGACTTAAGTCCCAAGAGCAGAGTTGAGTTGTATAGAAGGGTTTCAATAAGTGCTTTATCCCAGGGCGACAGCGAACTTTCAAAAGAAATCGCTAAACGCGGGCTTCAAGCCTACGAAAATTTAACCCCCGAAGAAAAACAACGCCTGGAAAACTCATTGATTATTATCGATTTACAGGAACTTGAAAAGGGAAAATACTAAAAATTATGAAACGAATATTTAAAAATAAATTTATGCTGGCCGGGGTTCTTGCATTTAGCCTTAGTTTTTCGTACATACAATTTATAGATGCTCCCGTAGTTAAAGCGGGTTATCAAGATGAGGCTAGGGCCGCTTATAATTTAATGCCAAACAGGCTTCCAAGCGGCCAGTACCGACTTCTTAAAAATTCTGATAATTCATTCGCCAGTACTGAGTACTGTCGAACTAACCCGGACTCATGTTATGCCAGCGCACCGTATGATAGTGCGGCGGGCAGCACTAACCACCAGTATATGACCGTGGCTGGAACCGACAATATTAACGATTTGGGTGGCGGACAATCTTCTTCGGCATATAAATATGCTTACGTTGCCGTCTATGCCGGGGATAAAGCTGATAAGGATCTGTCCTTTATTTTTGTGGATCGTCGTCGCAATCTAGATTGTGAGACAGCATTAAAGCTAACATATTTTACCAATAGCCCTACGGAAGCCGGTGCCCAAACAGCCTATGTTAGAAATCCTTCGGGCAGTTGCGGAACTAGCGTTATACCCACTAACCAACTTGGAACCCCCAGACCATTCCCGCAGGCCAAACTCGCGCCTTTAAGCTACAAAGACCAGAGCGGGCTGGATCAATGGACGGGACTTTATAAGGGCTATGTTAAGATTGAACTAGCTGAGAATTTTGTTTCTCAAGCTAGCTTTACCGTGGGAGCCCCGAACGGCGGCAGGCTTGGGTATAAGGCTGATTCATGGCTTAACATGTACCCGACGGCTATAGCCGATCGACATACTATGATTTTTCGATGGCGTCCTCCGTGCAATGCCACAGAAAATACTGATATATATTTTGATGATGGCGATGAAGGCACATCCGCACAGCCCAATAATGCCCTGTTAAGAGTAATAGAACAAATTCCAAGTTCATCTAATCCAGAAAATCCAGCGGCATCTTCGAACAGGACTGAAGTAGCCCGCAGGGAAAATGTTACCTCCGCGTTTTTTTCTATCTCGAATACTGGCGGCCGGTCTTACAGTGCTGAATTCAGTAATATAAACGGTGGTAATGGCATAGGTTTTACATTTCCCTATGATAGCGGGGATTTTTATATTCCCTGTCCGCCGCCACCGCCACCACCAGGCGCGGATGCTGCTGATTGCAATACCTATCGGAAAAACTTGGTAAGGGATGGTAACCTGGGAGCGGCCTTTTATAGGTTCACCGTTTATTCTGGAAACGCCGGCACTGAATACAGGGCTTCAGGGCCGGCAAACGGGTCGCGGAGAAGTACGGATTCAGGCAGAACCGGCTGGGCAACCTATAACCAGGCGCCGGTTTATCAAACCGGGTGGTGGAACAACGGTTACAAAGATGTGCCAGACTCGATTCAAAACAGTGCTAACGAAAGAGAAATAAAGGTAGGCCAAGCAGGCTCCGACAGCTTAAGCAGCTATAGTCCAGGCGCTAACCCTTATGATCATAATATTAACTTTCCGGAGCCGATGGGTCCGGACTGGGTAGTTTATCTGGAAAAATGGGACCATAGCGCCGACAGAAATAATAACGGTTCGGCTGAGTGGGAATACCGTTATGTCAAATACACCTATGCCGACTGCTACCAAGCAGCTTGCGATGTGTTAGTTCAAAACAGTAGTGGTCTGCCTGCCAATAGTGTCAAAGGCGGGCAAGTTTACGACACTGCTATTCGTATCTATAACACCGGCCGGGATACCTTGCCCGTCACTAGCAGGGGTGCCGGGCTCTCCGGTACAGTGCCACCCGGTAACAGCTGGCCTGCCGGTCCACGTTATGCTTCGGCTGGTATAGGGCCGCCGACTGACAGAGCCAATCCGGCAACCTGGCCGTACGTCGACATACCTATGCCGAAGCAGACTGCACCGGCTAGCGTTACTACTTTTAACTTGAGTGCTTATCCTGATTATTATGGCTTATTTGTCCTAGGGCCCAATTGTTCGAAAGCTGTAAATGTTTATATGCAGTTTAACATTACCCCTATTGCTTACATTAATAGTGGCGGGATGGACAGTGAAGATCCTCGTGAAATTACCTACACTACTGGCGGTAATAACACCGGCTGGACGGTAACGGTCGATAAATGGAACGGGAAATTGATAAGAAAGCGTGCCGGTACAGTAGATACCACGCTGAAAACAACCTATGACGGTCCATATAGTTTTGAGAATGTATCTGAGACAAGAACTTATGGCTCATCATCGGTGCCACTAGTACCTGGTACCCTCCAGCCCGGCGACAAAGTTTGTGCCTATTCATATATAACCCCTACCGACGGTTGGGTTGGTCCGGGGGGTGATAAACGTCTGACATCAACAAAAGGTCCGCCTCAAAACCCGGCTGAAGATCCTTGCGAAACCATCTACGACAGGCCGTACCTGCGGACTTACGGGGCGGATGTGATGGCTGGCGGCGGTTTCGCCTCAGGCGGAGTCTGTAATAGCAGTGGTTCTTCGGGCATCTTTGGTTACAGGTCTACCCAGTCTGACCGCGGGGGATCTGGAGCGCAGTTTGCGGCCTTGGCTTTAGGATCGATTGACGGCTTTATGACAGCTAGCTTACGCACATCTGTTCCAAAAGAGCCTAACGGCCTGACTATCGCCAATACACCTTCGCTTGGTGGCTACAACGGAGCGATTTGCGCTACTGACTTCTTCAATGAAAAAAAATATGAAGTAGGCCAGAATCGAAAAAATTCACCTGCTACATCACTTGAGATAAAAAACAATAACCTGGAAAATGAAAAGCAAACTGTATTCAATGACGGGGGTGGTATCTCCGGATTTGAATTAACAATAAATGAGAATGGAAGCACTACTTTTAATAACCGGCACACCGTATTTGTAGACGGAGACGTGGTAATAAAAAATAATATAAAACTTAAAGATGATTTTGACGACCCGCTGCTAGCGCCGGCCTTCGCGCTGGTTGTCCGCGGCAACATATATATACAAGGCAATGTAGATCGACTTGACGGGATGTATGTCGCCCAAAAAAGGCTTAATGACACCGGCGGTACAATTTTCACTTGCTCAAACGACGATACTCCGTATGACCCTAATGGCCCCAGCGATGCGGCTATGCTTGCTGCTTGCTCAAAACAGTTGAAGGTCAACGGCATGTTTGTAGCCGACACTGTTAAATTACTGCGAACTATTTACTCCCTGCGCGATTCGTTCATAGACGAGCGCAGCGCAACGCCTTGCACCCCGTCCGTGCGTAATAAATTGAATTCGTGCGCCGCCGAAGTATTCAACTTCATCCCCGAGATTTTCTTATCACCGCCGCCTTTCTATGAAGCACCGCCAAAACCGTCCCTTGATTCATACGAAACCTTGCCGCCAATTCTGTAGGGGAAATGACGCGAACTACGTCCGCTCAGTAGTAAGTAGCATGTAGCAAGAAGTAAGCATGAAATGGGAGGCTTGAACATTGAGATTGAGCATTGAATAAGTTATGGATAAACAAGGAAGTGTCCAAAGTTCCAGTGGGAGCAAGCCACAATCCAGACCCTAGGGTTCAGCAAATCACATCAATATTAGACTATAAATTCCCGTTTGCGAGGCCCGGCCTTGCAAATCCGGAAACTTGACCATTGAACATTTGGCCTTAAAACCATTTAAAAAAACCTCTTGTAATTTTTGTTTATGCTTATGCTATACTTTATTTAAGTACTCTAGCAATGTAGTACGCAAGGATCGGATGATGCTAGAAATAATAAATAGAAACAAAATTATAAGAAACGGATTATAAGGCCAATAAATGAGTTTACTGAGTGGGGTATCTGAATTTTTTGGTCTGGACATCGGCACAACCGCCGTGCGCGTGGTGCAGTTAGCCAACAGCCCCAACAATAAGCAATTGCTTCGCTACGGCATGACCCAAGTAAATGAAAAGGCAGCTGCCAGCGATTCTAAGGCTGACCAGCAAAAACTAGTTCAAGCTATCGCGGAAATAATTTCCAAAACCGGCATTAGAACTAAAAATGTGGCCGTCGGTTTGTCTTCATCGAGGGTTTTTACGACAGTTATAGATATCGAAAGGCTGTCGCCGGCCGAGCTGGAAAAAACAATTCATTATCAAGCCGACTCCATAATACCTACGGATCCGAAAGATTCGAAGATTGACTGGGCGGTGATAGGCGACTCTCCGGTTGCCGCTAACAAGGTAGAGGTGTTAATTAGCAGCGTACCGAACAGCTTCGCTGAATCGCGGCTGGATCTTTTGGAGGGGACCGGACTTAATGTGATTTCTTTTGAACCGGACAATTTGGCGCTGGTTAGAGCCATGATTCCGCCCGGCACAACCGCGCCGCATATGGTTGTCGATATAGGCAATAAAAGTACTGACATCGTCATAACTATGAACGGGGCGCCGCGGCTAACCAGGTCAATTCCCACCGGTTCGGAAGCAATTATCCGCTCTGCTACCCAAAACTTAAATATCGAGCCCCAGCAGGCCGAAGAGTTTGTATTTAAGTTTGGCTTAAGCCAGCAAAAACTGGAAGGCCAAGTTCACCATGCCATTATTACTACCATAGACCTTTTGACTACGGATATAGCTAAATCTATAAAATTTTTCGAAAGCCGTTACCAAAACGCCAAGCTGGAAAGAATGATAATGACGGGCGCCGCCTCGGCCTTGCCGGAATTTCCGCTGTATTTAGCTAATAAATTCGGCGTTGAAGTAGAGATTGGAAATTCCTGGAATGGCGTGAGGTATGATCCCGGACGGCAAAATGAGCTACTGAGCGTTTCAAATTATTTCGGCGTTGCAGTGGGCTTAGCGGAGAGGAACGAATGAAAATAACTCCACAGACGGCACATTTCGCCGATTTTCTTGCGATACTCGCTCACCGTACCAGTGAGTACGGCTTCGCTTGCGTTTCTCAGAATAATCAACGAACTGCACTCGCCTGTGAAATTATTTCGGAGGTAAATCGATGATTCAGCTTAACTTACTGCCCGATGTAAAGTTGCAATATATAAGAGCGCGCCAACGCAAGCGCATGGTGATGAGCGTTTCATTCATCGCCTCGGCGTTCTTTATAGCTATCTTTTTGATTTTATTTATGTATGTTCGTATCGCTCAGCCCGAACATCTTAAAAACCTCAATAACGACATAGTTAAGACTAACGACGAGTTAAAAGCCAAACAAGACCTGAGCAAAATTTTAACTATTCAAAATCAACTGAATAGCTTGCCGGCTTTACACGAAAAAAAGGTAATAAGCTCCAGGCTGTTTGATTACCTTACCCAGCTAACGCCAATCCAGGCGACGATTTCTGACGTAAATGTGGATTTTAGTGAAAATAAGCTAACGATTAAAGGTAACGCCGACGAGCTTAGCACGGTAAATAAATTTGCCGATACCTTAAAATTTACCGGCTACCTCAGCAATGATGAAGAGGAATCATCCAGGGGGCAGTGCGAGCTTGGTCTATTCGAGGGTCGTAAATCGGATTCTTCGCCCCAAAACCCCGAGGCTGTTGTCTGCCGGGCGTTCGGAGAGGTAGTTTTAACTGAGTTTACGATAGCGACACAAGAAGCTGTCACAGATAAAAAGCCTATTTCATACGATCTAACCTTTAAATTCGATCCAAAGATCTTCGCCAACATCAAGCCCGCAGAGGACCAAAGCGCCATAATACTTGAAGTACCAAAAATTATCAGCACCCGATCCATTACCGAAAAACCTGCCGTTTTATTCAAACCCCAGCCGGAAGTGATTGAGGAAGGAGGCCGGCCATAATGCGTAAGGACTTCTCCGCTAAAAGAATTGCGATCGATAAGGCTAATGCTACTTTGGTAGTGGCGGTAGCCGTGGCAGCATTTATTATTGTTTTTTCTCTTGTAGCCTCCAAAGCTTTTCTGGACCAGCGCGCTTACCAAAGCAAGGTGATTTCCCAAAAGGAAAAAGCCCTGCAAACATTAAAAAACAACGTGGTAGCCGCCGACCAGCTGATCGCCTCATACCAGGTCTTTATCAACGAACCGGTAAACGCCATAGGGGGCAACCCGACGGGTGACGCTGACAGGGATGGCGATAATGCTAGAATCGTGCTGGACGCCCTGCCCAGCAAGTATGATTTCCCCGGACTGACAACCAGTATCGACAAACTTTTTAAGGAAAACGGACTAAAGGTAACTTCTCTGAAAGGCAATGATGACGAAGTAGCCCAAGCTAAAACCGATGCTTCGGAATCTCCGCAACCCATTGAAATGCCTTTTACCGTCGAGATTAAAGCCAATGCCAGCCGGGGCAAATTCCTGCTGGATCTATTCGAAAAATCTATTCGGCCGTTTCAAATCAAGACCATCGCCATAGAAGGAGAGGATTCAGAGTTAGAATTTACCATCGAGGCTTTAACTTACTTTCAGCCCGAGAAAAACCTGGAATATAAAACGGAGGTTGTGAAGTGAATCCCTTTAGAAATCTTAAAACTAACCTAGAATCTGTCCTGTTTAGCGAAAATTTTGTCAGGAAAGGATTACTAACGGGATGAAGCAAAAAGACATAGCCATGATTATAATTGTAGCCTTTTTTGCCGGGGTGGTGTCATTTCTGATTTCCGGGATGTTTTTTACGCCTGAAAATAGTAAAAATTTAGAAGCTGAAGTTGTTCAGGAAATAACCACGGAGTTCAATCCGTCAGAGGAACGCTACAAACGCTTTTTTAATGACAAGGCTATAAATCCAACCAAACTAATACAGATTGGCGACCAGAAGAATAAGAAGCCCTTCTAGTGTTTATAGTAAGTAGAAAGTAGTAAGTATAAAGGGATGGAATCTCAAAAAATTACTAGTTTTACGGACTTAATTGCTTGCTACTTGCTGCTTGCTACTAACGTCCGAACGGAGTTGGCGAAGTGAGTGTTCTATCAGCCGCTAACCAAAAGAAGGTCGAGACCGGCCTTGTAAGCGAAGGTTACCTAAAGGCTGAAAAAATTGCCGAATTAAAGGAAAAAGCCAGGCTGGCATCAACGCCGTTTTTTAGTTTCCTGATAAACGAAGGCCAAGTGTCAGGCGAGGCTTTGACTAAAATTATAGCTAAGATAAATCATATTCCTTATGTCAATTTATCCGAATCGCGCATAGACAAAGAAGTCCTTAGACTGCTGCCCAAAGAAGTAGCTACTCGGTATATGGCTGTTCCCTTGGGCCAGATTAAAAACCGGTTGGTGGTGGCTATGCTGGATGCTGACAATATACAGGCCGTTGACTATCTTTCAAAGCGTATCGGCCGGCCACTTAAGGTTTATACGGCCAGCGAAGAAGGTATACAAACCGTCCTAAGCCAGTATGGAGAAGATGTGGAAGCTGATGTTACGCGCACGATCGGCAGCACCTTAACCGATGAAGAGCACCAGGAAATTGTTGAAAAGGACACCAAAAAGCACAAAGATATAAAGACGATTGTAGAAGATTCGCCGATTAGCAAGGCGCTGGCGACAATTTTAGAATATGCGGCCAACCACCGCGCCAGCGATATTCACATCGAGCCCTTGGAAAAAGAACTTAAAATACGCTGCCGGATTGACGGAGTCCTGCGCGAAATTATGAAACTCCCCAAATCTACCGAACCGCCGCTCGTTTCCAGAATAAAAATCCTTAGCAATTTAAAAATCGACGAACATCGGATACCACAGGACGGCGGCTTTACCGTACTGGTGGGCGCCAACCCGATTGACCTGCGCATAGCCATATCCCCGGTGGTTTGGGGCGAACAAGTGGTCATACGCTTGTTGGACAAGTCCGGGACCAGCCTCTTGCTGGAGGACATGGGCTATTATGGCCGGGCGTTAAAAACTATCAGAAAAGCCCTGGAAATACCAAGCGGGATGATACTGACCTCCGGGCCTACCGGCTCCGGTAAATCAACCTCTTTATACGCCTTAATCCAGGAAATAAAAAACGATTCCATCAATATTGTCACTCTGGAAGATCCGGTGGAGTACAAAATGTCGGGAATTAACCAGATTCAGGTCAATCCACAGGTCGGGCTAACTTTTGCTACCGGTTTGCGTTCTATCCTGCGCCAGGACCCGGACGTGGTTATGGTTGGAGAGATCCGCGACAAGGAAACCGCCCAGCTGGCCGTACAGGCGGCTCTGACGGGCCATTTGGTCTTTAGCACGCTTCACACCAATTCGGCGGCCGGCATATTGCCGCGGCTGCTGGATATGGGTATCGAGCCGTTTTTAATAGCTTCGACGGTGCATACGGTTATCGGGCAGCGCTTGGTTAGGCGCCTGGCTGACAACAAACAGCCGTATCAATCAGACATAGCGGAAACTGAAGCCTTGCTAGACGGCATCGGCAAAATTTTGCCTACAGCTAAAGATGATCCAAAAAAGATTGCCGAGGATTTAGGCTATTCCGACTTGCCTCAATCTGGTCAAAATGCTTATACTTTATTCAAGGGTCAAGATACCCTGGATACTCCCGGCGGGTACAAAGGTCGTATGGGCCTGTATGAAGTTTTTAATATAGATGAAAAAATTCAACAACTCATACTAAAACATTCAACCAGCAGCGAAATCCAACGAGCTGCCATACAGCAAGGAATGGTAACCATGCGCCAAGACGGGTATTTAAAAACTTTAGCGGGGTTAACTACCATAACAGAAGTTAACAGAGTTGCCGCTTCGGACAACAGCGCTTAGGAGAAAGCAAAAATGACTCAAAAAGAATTAAGAATAGAAACATTATTAGAAGAAGTTATAAAGAGAAAGGCTTCT
>JAHWKM010000014.1 GCA_019347895.1 Candidatus Parcubacteria bacterium
ACAGCCTGGCGTCCTACCCACCGATATTTTTCTTGTGAAAAATTCGTCGGGCCCGTCTCAGCGCCGTCGCGCTTCCGACCTTGCGAAATGCCACTGGCATTTCTCACGTTAGACGATGAGGCCATGTCGCTTCGCTTTACCTTTTTCAATTTTCAATGAAATCGGACTGGGCTATTGTATCATAACAGAGGTGAATAAGCTAGAATATGAGCATGTTGTCGAAATCTTTTTTTGAGAGGGACGCTTTGGTGTTGGCGCCGGCGCTTTTAGGCTGTGAATTGGTGCACCAAACTTCAGAAGGAGTCACCTCGGGTATCATCGTTGAAACGGAATGTTACAGCCAGGATGACGCCGCCAGCCACAGCTACCGCGGCCAAACCGAGCGCACCAAAGTTATGTTCGGGCCCGGCGGCTACGCTTACATATATTTTACCTACGGCATGCACTATTGCTTCAACGTCGTCAGCGGACCGGCCGGGCACGGCCAAGGAATTTTAATCCGGGCGCTGGAACCAAAATCAGGGGTAAAAATAATGCAAAAACGCCGCGGATTTCTAAAAACACAGAATTCTGGTATTGGCTCGCGAGGTTCACACTTGAGTGCTATGGGCAATTTCTCTTCGAGGAACGGACAGAGCCGTACAGGCAGTACGGCGGAAGGAGTACAGAAGAAGAAAATTGTTCATAGCACCAAGAAGCAAGCGGAGTCTCGAGCTCAGCTCGAGAGCAGGCTGGCTGATGTGAATCTCACGAATGGGCCGGCTAAGCTGGTGCAAGCTCTGGGTATCACAAAACAAGATTACGGCCGGCCGTTATTTGAAGAGAATCTATACATAAAAGAACGCTTGAGCGAACCGGAGATCTTGGCAGGCCCGAGAATCGGCATAAAGCAAGCGATTGACAAACCGTGGCGCTTCTGGATCCCAGGCAGCTCCTACGTCTCCAAAACCCCACCACCCCAAAAAACGTGAAAGGATAAACCCTTCACGTTAAATAACAGATGTGAATTTAAAAAGCTATAAAATAACTGTGAGAGGTCTCACCTTTCACATGCGGGAGGTGAGCTTGGTGGGCACGGCAGACATCCATCAAAGTCCGGATTTTTGAATCAAGCATTTCGGCAAAAAGGTTTTCAATTAAAAAAATTCATGTAGAATAAATAATATTAACTCGACAACAGAAATACAATATATTGAGAATGAAAAGCGTAGCGTTTTGACGCGGTAGGTGGAATTGTGCTGAATAAAAAGACCGTAAACGACATCGAACTTAAGGGCAAGACGGTTTTGGTCCGGACAGATTATAACGTTCCGCTTGATAAAAAAGGCCGGATAGTCGGTGATTTTCGGATGAAGAGCTGCTTGCCCAACCTAAGATATTTACTGAAGCAAAATTGTAAAATTGTTATTTGCTCCCATATGGGCCGGCCAAAAGATTCAGCCGACAAGCATTTGTCGCTTAAGCCGGTAGCCAAGCACCTCGAAGGATTGCTGGGACAAGAAATAGCTTTTGCGGATGACTGTATCGGCGAAGCCAGGGACAAGCAGATAAAAGCCATGAAACCCGGTGAAATACTATTGCTGGAAAATTTGCGCTATTATCCTGAAGAAACTGCCAACGACGCGGTATTTGCTAAAAAGCTGGCTAACAACTGCGACATTTTAGTGCAAAACGGCTTCGGCGTACTGCATCGCAAGCATGCCAGCACCGACGCCATCACCAGAATACTCCCCGCCGTGGCGGGGCTTTTAGTTGAAAAGGAAATAAAAACCATTAAAGATATCGTTAACAACCCCAAGCGCCCGCTAATGGCAATAGTCGGCGGCGCCAAGATCAGCGATAAAATGCACGTCTTGGAACTGTTCATCGACATCGCCGACGTGGTAGCGATCGGCGGGGCCATGTCCAACACCTTTCTGCTGGCCCAAGGAGTAAAAATCGGCGATAGCCTAGCCGAACCGAACGATATTGAGCTAGCCCGCAAAATTCTTGATAAGGCCCGGGCTAAGGCCAAAAAAGGCAGTTTTGTATTTTATATACCTCAAGACGGCGTAGTAGCCAAGAAAGCCGCGTCCAACACCAAGACGCGAATTGTCGATTGGGGTACGCATGCCATCGCCGAGATAGAAGATTATCCCAAGCACCCGAACCCTGTGCGAAGCTTGGTAGCCGAAGACGAAATGATTTTGGATATCGGGCCTTTCTCAGGAGCTTTCATAGCCGGCAGCATGCAGCTGGCGGGAAGCGTATTCTGGAACGGTGCTCTGGGCGTCACAGAAATAGAAGCGCTGCAAAACGCCACCGGACCGTTTTCACATGGTACCGAGCTGGTGTTTGAGGCCATATTAGGCCAGTTCGGGCACCGGCCTTACAGCTTGATCGGCGGCGGCGATACCGTCGGCTTTGTCGAGTCAAAAGGCCTGGCCGATCAATTTGACCATGTTTCCACCGGTGGCGGCGCCAGCCTGGAACTTTTAGTCGGCAAGAAATTGCCCGGCATTGAAGCCTTGCAAGATAAATAACTGCACTTTTTGGTTTTTGAAATTTGAAGCGTTGCAAACGCCACAGGCGAGAGCGGAGCGAACCCTGTAGAGAGCTCTTCCAATTTCAAAAACCAAAAAGTGCTAACTTATAGAAGTGCGAGCTTTGAAACCTCATTATTAAGATTAAGTTATGGTAAACTGTAGGGAGAAAAAGCGTAAGAATGATTAAAAGAACCCTTATTGTCGGCAATTGGAAAATGAACCTGAGTATTGCCCAGGCTAGTTTTTTAGTTTCTAAACTGCATAAAAAAATAGCCGGGCACCGCGATATCGAAGTAGTTTTAGCTCCGCACACGCTGGCGCTCCAGCCGGTTAGTCTGCAGATCGACCGCCGCCGCTTTCGCCTAGCCGCCCAAAACGCTTACTATAAAGATGAAGGCGCCTATACCGGCGAGGTTTCCTTTACCCTGCTAAACGACATTGTGCATTACGCCATAATCGGCCATTCCGAGCGGCGGGTTTATTTTAACGAAGATCTTGATATGATCCGCGATAAGGTTTCGGCCTGCGTGCGCAACCAAATAACCCCGATATTATGCGTCGGCGAAACCTCGCAGGAGTGGAGTAACGGCGAATCCAAACAGGTTTTGCACGACCAAATAGTCAGCGCCCTTAGCGACCTTACGGCCAATGAAGTAGCCGGCATGGTAATAGTTTATGAACCCCAATGGACCATCACTACATTTCACGGCCGGCCGGCCAAGCCGGATGAAGTAAAATCGGCTGTAGACTTTATCCGTAAACAAGTTAGCGAACTATATGATGATACTGCCGCCAAACATCTGCGAGTATTGTATGGGGGAAGCGTCGACGAACATTCTGCCGGCAGCTACCTCAGGGTGGAAGGCTGCGAAGGCGTGCTCGTTGGCAGCGCCAGCCTCAATTACCAGCGGTTCGCCGCCATAGTCGACAGTGCCTACAGAAAGAACCGGGAGAGAGCTGACTCTGATGCCAAAAGACAAGACTGACGCTGCGGCCGACATCAAGATTGGAGATAAAAAACCCGAACCTCGTAAAGAGGTTTTCGACGTGGCGAAACCCGGCTCCACTCCGGCCACTCCTACATCGCGGCCAATTATTGTCGGGCATCAATCCGCACTGCGCAAAGATCCGTTTTTGGCTAACGGTGAAACTGATGCCTCCGTGCCCAAATTGACAAAACAAAGAAAGATCACGCCCCTTGTGTCTGAAGGAAAAGCCAAAGAGGTGCCGGCCGATAATTCCGAAGAAAAAACCGATACTTCGCCAGAAGAAAAGGCAGATGAAGAAACACCTGGAACTAATGACTCCAATGCTGCCATTGACGCTCTGGCCGGCGAGGTGGATGCCAAAGCCCAGGCAAAAGAACGATCCAAAGCCGAAAAAGAGCAAGATGAAAAGATCCAAGCGTTATTGGACGCTAAAAAATACTCCTTGTCCATCACCGAAGGCGGAAAAAAGGCCGCCTCAGAACGAATTGCTACCTGGCTGCTTATCTTTATGCTGGTGGCGGCGTCCGTGGTTTGGCTGGCTATCGACGCCGGGTATCTAGATGCCGGCTTTGACCTTCCATATGATTTCATCAACAATTAGACTTCTTCCGGTGTCTGTGGAAAAACTTCTTGAGGGACTAAATCCGGAACAAAGGCGGGCGGTTGAGACAACTGACGGGCCGCTGCTGATTTTAGCCGGCGCCGGAAGCGGCAAGACAAAAACGCTGACGCATCGAATCGCTTATCTGCTGGCCACCAGCAAGGCCGGGCCGTTTCAAATCCTGGCGGTAACCTTTACTAACAAAGCGGCGCGGGAGATGCGAGAACGCTTAGCCGGCCTGCTCGGCCATAGCGCCGACGACCGCTCGTTTGTCCCCTATATGGGTACCTTTCATTCCATCTGCGTTAAACTTCTGCGCCAAGACGGTTCATACGCTAACGTTCCGCCGAACTTTATTATCTTTGACCAATCCGACCAGCTGAGCGCTGTCAGGCAAATTTGCAAGGTACTGCGCATTGACGAGAAAACCTTTCCCTCCAAACAAATTGCACATCTGATAGGCAGCGCTAAAAATGAGCTTTTAAGCCCGCAGGATTACGCGGCGATCGCGGCTAGTCCGCTCCAGGAAGCCGCCGCTAAAATTTTTCCTCATTACGAAAAAGCCTTAAAGGAAGCCGGCGCTCTGGACTTCAATGACCTGATAGCTAAAACCGTCAAAATGCTGGCTGACAATGAAGAAATCAAGAAAAAATGGCAGAACCAATTTCAATACGTGCTGATTGACGAGTATCAAGACACCAACGCCGCCCAGTACAAGCTCATAAATCTGCTGGTTAATAAAAATAAAAATATAGCCGTAGTCGGTGACGACTGGCAATCGATATACAGTTGGAGGGGTGCTGATTTTCGCAATATTTTGAAGTTTGAAAAAGACTATCCGAACGCCTGCATTATCAAGCTGGAGCAAAACTACCGCAGTACTAAAAGTATTTTAGACGCCGCCCATACCATCATCAGCAAGAATAAAGAGCGGTCCGATAAAAAGCTTTGGACCGACGAGCGGGCCGGCCAGCCAGTCCAGATCGTGCCGGTGGCCAACGAGCGGGCGGAGGCCGAGGCGATTATCCAAAAAGTCCAGACATCCGTAGGTGCCGGCTTGAATACCTATGACGACTTCGCGATACTCTACCGCACAAACGCCCAGTCGCGATCACTGGAGGAAGCTTTCTTGCGCTACGGTGTGCCTTACCGGGTAGTCGGCGGCGTGAGATTTTATGACCGCAAGGAAATCAAAGACGTGATTGCTTATTTGCGGCTGATTTTCCAGCCGGAAGACCAAGTTAGCTTTGAGCGGATCGCTAACGTGCCGCCCCGCTCTGTCGGCGCTAAATCGCTGCAAAATTTCCTGGCCTGGAAAACTGCTCAGGGTTGGACCCTGGGCAGGGCCCTGCGAGAAGCGGATACTTGCCCCGGCTTAACGCCAAAAGCCAAGAAGGGCCTGTCGGACTTAAATGCCGTTTTGGACGATATGCGCGGGGTCGCCGAATCCGCTCCGCCTTACGCCCTGCTGGACTCGCTCATCAGGCGGCTGGATTATATAAACTGTTTGGACGACGGCACGATACAGGGCGAATCGCGGGCGGAAAACGTACGCGAGCTTTTATCGGTCGCCAAACAGTATCAAGAACAAGGCTTAGCCGATTTCCTGGAGGAAGTGGCCCTGGTCAGTGACGCCGATTCCGTCAATGTTAAATCTGGCGGCGATACAGCCGGCTCCGGTACCGTAACCTTGATGACGCTGCATTCCGCCAAAGGCCTGGAATTCCCGGTCGTGTTTATGGTGGGTATGGAAGAATCTGTCTTTCCGCACTCGCGCTCCCAGTATGATCAGCAACAAATGGAAGAAGAACGCCGGCTCTGCTACGTGGGTATGACACGGGCCCGCCGGGAATTGTATTTGCTATATAGCGGGTCAAGACTGCTTTACGGCGGCCTGCAGCACAATCCGCCCAGCCGGTTTTTGTCTGAGATAAATGCTTCCGGGGTGAATACTAAAATGAGCGGCTTGGCGGAAACCTTTGATTTTACTCGGCCTGCAGATGAAATAAGCAGTACCCAGGAACAAGTTTATATTCCCGAGCTTGATGAAGGCGATGAGGTGGAGCATCGAACCTTCGGCCGCGGCGTAGTGCTCCATATAGAAGGCGATACGGCCAATATATTTTTTAAAGGCAAAGGTTCAAAGCAGCTGAACATTACCTTCGCGCCGCTTAAAAAGCTTGAGAATTAACGGACGAGCTTACCTTTAAATGTTAAAATTAGCTAATAGCCAATGAAAATATTTAAATCAAACAAGTCTAAAAAACCCAAATCAAAGCCGGTCCCCCAGCCCCAGTCTGACCCGTTGCACAAGCACCCGTTTATGGTGCCAATTGCTACGCTTTTTGGTTTGATCGTTATATCCAGCGGTTTTTTTCTGGCATTCGGCGGCCAAACGCTGCAGGGCGAAGATGTAAGAAGAGTCAACGTTTATCTGGATGACCGAATGCGGACTCTGCCCACCAGAGCCAAAACCGTCAAGGAACTGCTGAGCCGACTCAATGTGCAGCTGCAAGAGGAAGACGTAGTGGAACCGGGGCTCAACAGCCCGATTTTGGGCGATGATTTTTCAGTCAATGTCTACCGGGCCAAGCCGGTTACGGTAGTTGATGAATCGGGCAAGAAGATAACCGCTAAGATAGCTGAAAGCACGCCGGCTGGTATAGCCAAAAAAGCTGGATTTAGAGTCTACCCGGAAGACAAGGTGACCTTCGCCGATCCGGACCTGGCTATAAAAGATAAAGTCGTGGGCGACCTTATAATGATTGATCGGGCTGTTTTGGCTAACGTTAATTTATACGGCAATGCCTTTAGCCTGCGTACGCATGCTGAGACCGTCGGCGACCTGCTAGTTGAAAGGCATATTAAAGAAATCCAAGGCGATAATATCCTGCCGTCTAAAGATACTAAAATAACCGAAGGCATAACCATTTTTATAGTTCCGGCCGGTAAAAAAGTTGCTATCCGCGAGGAAGCTATCCCGGCACCGGAGGAGACAAAACTCGACGCCACCAAAAAAGCCGATTACTTTGAAATTTTAGAACCGGGCCGCGAAGGCAAGCGGGTAGTGGTATACGAACTTAAAATTATCGACGGCCGCGAGGTATCCAGGAAGGAAATCCAGAGCTTGGTATCCATCGAGCCGGTTAAAAAAGTAGTGCTGCGCGGAACCAAAACAGCTGGCTTTGATGGAGGATTTGGGGCAGCACTAGCGTCGTTAAGAAGCTGCGAAGGCAGCTATACTTCAAATACCGGAAACGGTTATTACGGCGCTTACCAATTTGCCGCCGGGACCTGGCGGACGAATGCCCCGGCCGGCTACCGCGACATACTGCCAAGTGACGCTCCGCCAGCGGTCCAGGACCAGGCCGCAGCGACCCTTTATCAAAGGAGCGGCTGGACGCCCTGGCCGGCATGTTCAAGAAACCTTGGCCTCCAAGATATTTATCGCTAACGTTGCGGATCCACGGATAAACTTACCGGGCAGATAAGAATTTATGATACAGAATTTTTTGGGCGTCCGTGGTTTGGTCGTGCCTTAATATTACGGCCACGCTCGGACTGTCGGGATGCATTATCACGGCAAGCACCGGAATATTATTATTTTCCAGTGTTTGCAAAGTGTCTATTACCACCCTGTGCTGGCGAGTAAGTTCTCGCAGGTGCTCGCCGACAAGATAAACTACGCCACGCCGGCTAATTGAACAGCCGGCGCTGGGGCTAACTAAAATTTCAGCAACCCGGTGCTTTATTATTTCAGTATTTAGTCCCGGTTTGTTATGAAAAGTTATGGTTATCGCATCTTGAGCGGCCGGCATATGCTCGATAGAAAGACGGTTTTCGGCCAGAATTTCCATAACTCTCGCCAGATAGCCTCTGCGGTCGCGCATACCCATGTCATGTACGGTTAATCCCAAAAGATCGCTGCGGGCTGAAATAGCTACCACCGGCCGGGTCTCGCTTGCCTGGCGGCTTCGTTTAATTATGGTTCCGGCAGCCTGGGGGTTGAAGGTATTTTTTAAAATTGTATTAAACTCGCCGTACTCCAGGTCTAAAATGCTGTCGCCCATTAGCGTGCCAGTGCCGCCGTGCGCGCCTTCGCGAACTTCTTCGTAGGTGAGCTCGCTAATCGTTTTTGCCTCCGGGATAATATTGGGGTCGGCATTCATGATGCCGTCTATATCGGTCCAGTTTTCATAATCCCAGTTCAGGCTGGCGGCAATGACGGCGCCGCTCCTGTCTGATCCGCCGCGCTTAAACAAACAAATTTCTCCCATGCCATTTACCCCGTAAAACCCGGGCGTAACTATGGTTTGGCCGGTCTTTAACCTGCTCCTTATTTTCTCAGCGGTTTTTTCTCGGTCCAGCTTGCCGTCGCCGTCAAAATAAAAAATTTCGGCAGCATCGATAAACTCAGCGTCAACTCGCTGAGCCAAAGCCAGCGCGCTATAATATTCGCCCCGGGACACAATGAAATTCACGTCGTTGCTATTGGTCAAATCTTTTCGCAGGCCGCTCAGCAAATTAGCCTGAAAGTCTTTGTCTAAATCCTCGGTGATTTCCTTAAAACGGCTAATAGCATAATCGATTTCGGCCCGGTCTTTTACCTGGCCGCCCAGCTTGAGCAGATGGTCGGTTACCTTGTGATCATACTTTTCTGATTTTCCTGGGGCCGAACATACGATAATTTTTTGCTGTGGACGGCTTCTGATAATTTCAGCCACGACAGCAGGACGTGCCATCGATGTGCCTCCGTATTTAGCCACGACTTTTGGGCGGCTCATTTTGGCTGAAGCCCTTTTTCAACCAGCAATTCGGCGATCTGCACCGAGTTTAAAGCCGCGCCTTTGCGCAAATTATCGCTGACGATCCATAGCCACAAACCGTTTGGATTGGATAGATCAGCTCTGATTCGGCCTACAAAAACCTCGTCTTGGCCTTCAGCATCGATAGCGGTCGGGTAAATTGAATTTTTTGCGTCGTCCATTAGCTTTATTCCGGGAGCGCCGCTTAAAAGTTCGCGGGCTTTATCCGGCGACATCGGCTGCTTCGTTTCAATCAGCACAGACTCACAGTGGCCGTGAAAAACCGGCACGCGTACGGCCGTGGCGCTGATCATAATTTCCGTGTCGTCTAAGATTTTTCGGGTTTCATTGTGCATTTTCATCTCTTCTCGGGTATAGGAATTATCCATGAAACTATCTATCTGAGGCAGGGCGTTGAAGGCGATTTGCTTGGGGTAAACCTCCGGATTTACCGGCTGGTCGCTTAACAATTGCTTAGCCTGGGTTGCCAGCTCGGCAATAGCCGGGATCCCGGTTCCGGAAACGGCTTGATAGGTCGAAATAATCACTCGTTTTATTGGGCTGAAGTCGTGCAGCGGTTTCAGTGCCACTAGCATCTGGATCGTGGAGCAGTTCGGGTTGGCGATTATATTTCTTTTTTTATAGATATCAATGGCCTGCGGATTTACTTCCGGGATGACAAGAGGGACCTCCGGATCTTGGCGGAAGAACGAAGTATTATCAATTACTGCGCAGCCCGCCGCCGCGGCCTTCGGAGCGTAGATTTTTGACACGCCGGCACCCGGCGAGAATAAGCCGATGTCGATATTTGAAAAATCGAATTTATCCAAATCTAAAACTTCAATTCGCTGGCCGCCGAAATTTACGAATCTGCCGGCCGAACGCGAACTAGCCAAAGCGTAAATTTTATTAACCGGAAATTGCCGCTCTGACAAAATATCCAGCATGGTTTTTCCTACGGCTCCGGTGGCGCCAACCACAGCAACATTATAATTTTTCATTGATCAATAATAACAAATACAGGGGTAAAATGCTAAGATATATCAATGCATGTTCCAAAAAAATCGCTGGGCCAGCACTGGCTGCATGACAGCAATATACTCGATGAGATCGTAAAAACGGCGAAATTATCGCCCACAGACCATGTTTTAGAAGTCGGTCCCGGGACCGGCTCATTGACCCAAAAATTGCTTGCGACCGGAGTTATATTGATCGCCATCGAAAAAGACAATCAGCTAGCCGCATCCCTTATTTCCAGGATTTCCAGGATTTCCAGGGTTCAACCCTGGAAGCAAAATTTGACCGTGGTTAACCAAGATATTTTGGAGTTTGATCTGAATAATCTGCCGCCGAAATACAAGGTCGTAGCCAATATCCCATATTATTTGACGAGCAATTTGATCAGGCAATTTAGCGAGTCAAAAAATCCGCCCGCTTCCATTACCTTATTAGTTCAAAAAGAAGTGGCCCAAAGGTTATGCGCCCAACCAGGACAAATGTCGCTTTTAAGTGTTAGCGCGCAGGCTTACTATCAGGTTAGTCTGGGCTTAGTGGTACGGGCAGCCAAATTTACGCCGCCGCCGAAAGTGGACAGCCAGATAGTTTATATGACCCGCCGGCTGGCGCCAGCCTTTGGGGAAGTGAATCCGCGCAGCTTTTTCCGGGTAGTCAAATCCGGTTTTTCGGCCCGCCGCAAAACCTTGCTTAATTCGCTCTCCGGCGGGCTTGGCATGCCTAAAGACCGCACTATGGAAATACTGCAGACATGCCAAATAAACCCGGCTGCCCGTCCGCAGGACCTTACTCTGTATCAATGGAAAGAGCTGTCAAAAGTATTAGAGCCTCCCTCAAGTTGAGCTTTTTAGCCCGGAAGGCAGATTCTTGATACTTAACCCGTTAAGTATGCTAATCTAAGATCATGGTAGAAGACAGCGATGACATAGGGACGCTTTTGCATCTGGCTTCGGCCGGACTGGACAAACATTCCGACGAAGTTTTGCGGGAAAGGCTGGGAATTGGTTTGAGCCAATTCCGGGTACTTCTATCGCTACTTTATGAAGACGGTCAGAATCAAAGCTCCATAGCCTACAACTTGTCGCAAACCGAAGCCTCTATCAGCCGTCAAATCCGCCTGCTGATGGGCAAAAAATTAGTTGAGGCTCGTCCGAATCCGCACAGCCGGCGGGACAAGCTTATTTTCATCACCGGCAAAGGCATGATGCTGGGCCAAAGTGCTCTGAGCATATTGAACAACTATCACAGCCCCTTGTTTCAAGACATTACGGCTCACGATCAAGCGGCGCTAAAACACATACTCCGGACAGTTTATCGGCACATAGAACAGCTTTATGAATATTAAAATAGATAAAATAAGCCTAAACGGACAAATATATGAAGCTGAGCAGGCCGAAATAAGCGCTCTGGACCAAGGTTTTATGAACGGCGTTGGTGCATTAGAAACCTTTCGTGTTTCGGGCGGCAAAGTTTTCTTGCTGCACGAACATTTTGACAGGCTGGCCGCTAGTTTAAAATTGCTGAATATAAGCTGGCCGGATGAGCGAAGTCAGTATTTTATGTGGATAGAAAATATCGTCAAAGATATCCCGTCTGGCCATGACGGGCGCCTAAGATTTATGGTAACCGCTAAGGCCGAAAAAGCTTCCGATGGCAATTTTTTGGCAAATACCACCATATATTTAGCTTTGATTGATAAGTTCGCGCCGCGGGCTAAACCGGCTAAGATTTTAAACTCGGTTCACCGACAGCTGCCGGAATACTTATCTTTAAGCGGAGTTCGTCTAAAAACGCCCGACTATTTGTCAGCGGCGCTAGCTCAAAAGGAACTGGACGGGAAGGGGGGCGAAGGTATTTTGCTGACACCTAACGGCTATGTGGCCGAAGCTTTGACGTCAAATATTTTTTGGGCCAACGACGGCCAGCTTTACACGCCGCCGCTGTCGCTGGGCATTTTGCCGGGGATAATCCGAAGCGATCTGATTCTGAAGCAAAAAGCTCGGGAAAAATTAATAACGGCAAAAGAGCTGGAAGCAGCTGAGGAAATATTTCTAACCAATGGCGTAAATTACCTAAGGCCTTTGAGCAAGATAAACCAAATACCAAAACCGGGCATAGCAGGAACTTTATTTAAAAAATTGTATAAAAACCTTGAATCAGATATAGAAAACTTGTCAATAGATATCCACAGCCTAGCATCCGCCGTGTAAGATGTTTCCTTGACGGAAAATAAAATTAGTAGTAAAAGAGAGGGTATTAAGCTTTATAGCAAGGAGGGTAAGATGTCACTACGGTATATATTAAGCACATTAGTTAATATTTTTGTGGGGATTGCAGCGGTAATTCTAGGCCTTAGGGTCTTTTTCCGGTTATTTAGTGCCAATACCGGCAATGCATTTGTCAGCTGGATTTACGACACTAGCGATACCTTGATGGCGCCGTTTCGCGGTATTTTCCCGCCGGCAACATTGGAAGGCGGCATAGTTTTAGACGTATCGGCCATATTCGCGATTATCATGTACCTGGTCTTCGGCGCGGTTTTGTTGGGACTAATCTCTCTAATCCCCGAACCAGCCCCAGTAGAAAGACCAACCGTCCGCCGCCGCAAAAAATAAATCAAATAAATGTTTAACATTTACCGCACTAATAAAACTTGACCGATTCAGCCAAGTAATGGGCTTCTTTAGCATACGGTAGCCCTTTAGAATCACTTTTGTAAGTAATGTTTAGCAATTTCTCATTTTTAAATAGTGAGAAGTCCAGTGAATGACAATATTTACATCCGAGGTATTCAGCAAAACCAGGCTGACTTTCATAATAAGTTTCGACGATAAGTGTTTTTATTTCTTTGATAGAAGTTTCTTTACATTTGTAGCTATAAGTTTGTTGCTTTATCGAGTCACCCAGTTTATCGGCATTGGCTTCTTCCTGTGTTTGACATCTAGCTAACTGGTAGTCATAAGGTAAGGCCACGACATGAACGACATTTGTTCTGTCAGAGCAGTTCGATGCTCTATCATTATTTGGAAATACTAGCTTGTACGGTGGATTTGTTTCTTCGTTTTCACCGCCACAACTAATTTCGCTCCAATCATTCGGTAACGTGTACGTGTAGTTTGTCTTATTTTTGTTTTCTTGTTCGGAACTTGCTTGAGGGGCGCTGGATTGCTTTGGTTCTTGATTCTGTTTATAAACATAAAAACCAGCTCCACCAATAATCCCAACAATAACTAATATCAATAATCCTTCGATTACCCCGAAGCCTCTATCATTCAACTTTTTCATTATATTAAACCCGTATGCTTTAATTGTTGGCTTAATAATAAAATAAACCCCTGTAAAAATACAGAGGTTCAATAAATTTGGTGGAGCTTATCCAAAATAATTGGCATCAATCTACGAGGAACTGAGGAGATGGATGGAAATATTAACTCTAAGCTGGAATGCATCAGGGTAACTATGTGCCGTGATCGCACGTGTCTCTTTTTTGGCAGCTAAGGATAGTTTACTTCTTTTACATCAGTGCTTTTAAGTTCAGGCCGCTCCTCACCCTTATCGTCTAAACAGTTTGACTCGAACTCTCTTGGTATCTGGTATTTATCAATAATTGAGCATCGGGGAAGGGTTGTATTCTCGCCAGTAAGTTCTCCGTCGTCATAGCTAACATAGTATTCCGCTCCTGAAAGTAGTTTCCAGCCGTCGCTCGATTTTATGACGGGAAAGCCCTTATCTAAATTGGTACTACACCCAATTGCTACCTTAGCGTATTTCTCTTGGACAACTTGATATATAGAAACCAAAGATACTCCTTGCAAAGAATTCGTACCCTGGTAGTCGTTACAGTCGTCTTTGGTGTCATTCTGCAGGAAGCTCAGTAGATCACCTGGAACTACAACCGAGTCATCTGCAGCGAAAACTATATTTTCAGGAGATAAATCTACTTTCTGTTTAGAATTCCAAACATAAAATCCAACTCCACCAATCAAGCCAACAATAACTAAAATCAATAAGCCTTCGACAATACCGAAGCCTTTGTTGTCTAATTTTTTCATAATCACCCTTATGCTTTAACTGTTGGATTAATAATAAAACAAACCCCTGCATAAATACAGAGGTTCAATTCCCAGATAACTGTGACCGCAAAAAAACCCGACTAATGTTCATGAGCGCCGTTTTATAGTGGCCAGAGACGTAATGCCTTGTAAAAGTAAGCAAGATATGTCATACTAGTAAATATGTCTGAAGTTCTGCAAGTTCCTCGTCCGCCGGAAGCGGATGCTAATCCTGATCCCCTGATATTAAGTCCGGTTGACTTAGGGGTTATTGAATTCCTAGGAGATTTAACCATGGAGGGAAGCGAAGATGTAGTCAAGAAGGGCTCACCTGTCTCGCAGAAAAAACTAGCTGAGAATATTCAGCGGGGAAATGATGAGGCGAAACAAGATGCGACGGCCCGCTTGCTCGAAATCAATAATGGCCTCATTGCAACAATTGTTTACCGCCACTGTCCTTCGGATGCCGCCATACAAAAATTTCTTCTTAAAAAGGCACAGGAGGCAGTGATAAAAGCAGCAATCACCTATGACCTTAGCCCCGATGGACCGTATTTTGAAGATCATGCCGTGCCACTTATAGAAGACGCGATAATCGGAGCATCGGATGACGCGCCGGAACGCCACTTTGCCTCGGAACCGGAAAAAAGACCCATGGAGGGTGTTTTGCGGTTTGTAGTTGGTCTGAAAGAAGCCTCTTCTCCGCTAACACGACAAAGGTCTCTCCAGGAGCGTGAGCGAAATGCCACGGAAGATGAGCTGGCTGATACTATCCCCGAGGCACTCAGTATGCTGACGCCGCGGGAAAGGAAAGTACTGCCATGGCTACATCTGCTAACAAGTGCTGAAATTGCAAACAAAACGGATATATTGGAGAGGGATGTCGAGACCGCTGTCACGCTGTCTAAACGTAAACTTGGCGGGAATTACCCCACTAGAACCGCTCTTGTTTTAGAGTTTCATAAGAGAGGGTTTCAGTTCGCGATAACTGTTCCTAAAAAACCGTTGGGCGAAATACTAGACGAGCGAGAGTTTGCAATAGCTCGATCCCTGGACAAACTCTATACAGTTATTGGCCAAAAACACTCTCTCTGTATCAAGCAGATAAACTGTATCGTTAATGAAATGATATCCAAGACCGGTGCTCGTACGCGATCCGAGTTTGCCCTTATGGTTCAAGAGTACGACATGGGCGAACAGGGCGGGAATGTATCAAGGTTGAACCCCGCTTCAGCCAAAGACAGAGAACAAATAGCCGCTTAAAATAGCTTGAAGACGAAAACTCTACATTTCCAAAAACAAAAGAAATCGAGTTCCTCGAATGTCACTTATAACGGAGCTCCTATGGAACTAGGGCGATGGATCAGCTTAGCCATGCCGTAGGAAAGATGGTAAAAATTCCTACGGAGGGGCCTACCTCTGAAGTCAGGCTTAGCCGCTCCTTCCTCTCGGATGTTCTTAAATGAACTTGGCTCACCGAATTCAGCTTGCGGCTTAGCGCCTTCTAGGTCATCGCATGCAAGCGACCCCTCCTTGGCTACGTATTGAGCGCCAAAGACAACATCCTCATCACCTATCCGCATGCCAATTTCATCAGCTCTATGTGGAGCCACGGGTTGGCTGGTATCCACCCAGGCGGGGTCATTAGGACCCCTATAGCCAATCTCTACTCCTAGGATGCCTTCCGGAATTCTTATTCTTATTAGTATGCCTGTTTTCCATGTATTTTGATCATCAGGACTTGCCTTAATATCGCCAGGATAACGATTGCTCTCGATAGGGTCCGATCTACAGAATTCCGGAGTTCTTGTTTCTTGGTCTTTATCCCCGCAACCCGCGGCCCAACCTGCTAACCCAGAAGCAATAATGGTTGCGGTTGCTATGCCTCGCCTTCCGCCGAATCCTTTTATAATCTTTCCTTTCCGTTTGTTATCAAATCTTAAGCAGGTGCTAAAATCAGATCAGTAACATTTCTAACAATAGTATTTTGGCCTTCTAAAGTTTCAAGTCTTCATAATACAAAAAGCACCACCTTTGATTAATCTAACAGATGCCGCCTTGCAAAAGCTATGCCTGATCCTGTCTTTAGGTATTTCTCAAAATCGCGAGCCGAACCTTCTTCGTCAAAAGCCACGTAGGTAACTAGCTTCCATGGCTTAAATTTTTTCGTATGTATGCTTTTGCCTGAATTGTGATCCAGCACTCTGTTCTTAAGATCCTTAGTAAAGCCAGTATAAATTTGATCGAAGGCCTCACTTCTTAAAATATAAACATAAAACATTTATATAAATAATAAAGCCCTCCGTCGCATAAAGCTATGGAGGGCATTCTACTCAACTAAAATTCTACGAAGCTTTAGCGAAGTAGAATGGTGGAGCTGGCGGTAATTGCAACCGCGTCCGTCGGTTTACGTCGTTAGTTTTGCTACAAGCTTATCCTGCTTAAAATCTTAGGGAATAACCGGTAAACAGGCGAAAAGTTATTCCAGCATTTTCCAAAGTCTTAGTGGACGTTACGAAAAAGAATAACATCCAAGCAACCAGATAATATGACGCAAAACTAATCTATCTGATGTCGACTAGATTGCGGTAGCAAACAATTAAGCTGCTACTGGCGCCAGGTTACCAAAAGAAATTGTTTGTAGACTAGCTACAAAACTCCTAGATAAACCAGCTAATTCTTTAACTTTTGCAGTTAAAAAGTTTTGCCGTATAACGCTCAGCGCGCGGCTTGCGAACTAACTTGTAAAGGTCCAACGTCGAGCTAATTCAGCCCCCGAAGAATTTGTAATGCATACAATACCTTCGGCGAATGAAAAAACTGCCTGAAAATGTTAAGTTTACCCAATTACCTTATACTATTATAGCATTAAACAGAAGCTTTATGCAAGACATTTGATGCCAAAAATGAGGCTAATCTTTGGCTTTGGATTTGCGGCCGCGTCTGATAGCGCGCTTTACGATTCTTCCGATCATGATTACATTATAGCCGGTATTTTTAATTTTATCCGTGGGTTTTTTTACATGGAAAGAAATAGCTGCCTCTGTTACAATAATGCAAAATGCCAGCCAAAAAACCGTCCTTGCTTAAAATTTACGCCTTGTCGACTTTTATTTCGGCGCTCTTGATTGCTTTTGTGGGCTTTAAGGCTGGCTGGGCGGCGCTGTTTTTAGTATTGGTGCTGGTGGCGTTGGAAATCACTTTCAGCGTCGACAACGCGGTGATCAACACCAAAATTTTGCAGCGTCTCAGCCCCGGCTGGCAGCAGGCTTTTTTAACGATCGGAATATTGATAGCCGTCTTTGGCGTCAGAGTATTTTTACCGCTGCTGATAGTTTCGATGGCTTCCGGCCTGTCGATGGGCGGCGTAGTCGACCTGGCGCTTAATAATCCGGATGAATACGGCCATAGACTGGAGGATTCGCACGTAGCCATAAGTTCTTTTGGCGGTATGTTTTTACTTATGATATTTTTGGATTTTTTCTTTCAGCGCCGGCGTACCAAGTGGCTGATCCGCATCGAAACAATTATGGAGAGGGCCGGCCGGCTGGTGAGTTTAAGCGTAGTTTTGAGCTTAACTACACTTTTAGTGCTTAGCAATATGCTGGATAATACCGCGGAACAGACCACGGCTTTGACCAGCGGCGTAATCGGTTTGGTTGCTTATCTATTGATCAACTCTTTAGATACGCTTCTCGGGCGGACGAACATCAATAAAAACCTGCAAAAAACTGCCCAAAATACTTTCAAGGCCGGTTTAATAGGCTTTATTTATCTGAATATTATTGACGCCAGTTTTTCACTGGACGGGGTGATTGGCGCCTTTGCTATTACCAATCAAATCCTTTTGATCGCGGTGGGGCTGGGCGTCGGCGCGCTGTACGTGCGCGTTCTGACGATTCATATGCTGCGCCACGGCGTGCTGCAAAAGTACCGCTATATGGAACACGGCGCACACTATGCCATAGGGATTTTGGCGATGCTGATGCTGTCTTCGTTAATTTTTCATATACCTGAAGCTGTAGCCGGGCTGGCCGGAATAGCCTTTGTGGGCACCGCGGTACTGCATTCTTATTTGGAAAGGAAACGAGAGGAAAAGGCCGTTTAGCCTGATGACGGAAAAAACCTTGCCCTGCGGCGATAAAATGGCGTTTGACAGCCAAAAACAAGCCCAAGCCGTAGCCACCACACTGGCGGGTGAGCGGGGGATTAAGTTAAAAGCTTATCCCTGCAGCCACTGCCAGCTTTGGCACCTCTCTTCTTCCTAAAATCATTAAAATTGTAGCAAAATATGTCCGATCGGACACAAAATGGAACAGTTTGAATTCTGTTATAATTATGGTTCATGAAGGGCAAAAACTACTATGTTACAACGTCGATTCCATACATCAACGGCGAGCCGCATATCGGCCATACTTATGAGCTGCTGACAGCCGATGTCTTAGCCCGCTACGCCAGAAAACAGGGCAAAAAAGTGATTCTTTCCACCGGGACCGACGAGCACGGCGGCAAAATCCAGGAAAAGGCCGAGGAACTGGGCAAACCTGTCAAAGAATATGCCGATATGATGAGTATCAAGTGGCGAGAGCTGGGGCCATTGGTCAACATGAGCAATGACCGCTTTATCCGCACCACCGACGCCGGGCACGAACAGCGGGCAACTTTGATATGGAAAGCGCTCCAGAAAAACCTCTACAAAGGCCAATATCAGGGTTGGTACTGCACTGGCTGCGAGGCGTACGTATCCGAAGCCACGGCCAAGGAAAACAATGGAACTTGTCCCCGACACAACCGGCCGTACGAGAAACTGCAGGAGGAAAACTACTTTTTCCGCTTAAGCGACTACGCCGGAAGAATCATTGAAGCCATAGAATCCGGTGTTTTTCGGATTATTCCCGACAGCCGGAAAAACGAAGCCCTGCATATTTTAAAAGAGGGTTTGGAAGATATCTCGATCAGCCGGCCAAAGGAAAAAATTTCCTGGGGCGTGCCTGTACCGGGCGATGAAAAACAAGTTATGTACGTCTGGTTTGAGGCGCTGATGAACTATATTACAGTGCTGGGCTACCCCGAGCACCAGGATTTTAAGAATTTTTGGCCGGCGGACGTACAGGTTATCGGCAAGGATATAACCCGCTTCCACGCTATTATCTGGCCGGCGATGCTGCTGGAGCTGGAAATTGATTTGCCTAAAACGCTTTATGTCCACGGCTTTGTGAATATCGACAGCCAAAAGGTCAGCAAATCTCTCGGCAACGTCATTCATCCCAAGGATGTGATTGACAGGCACGGCGTTGACGCGCTGCGCTATTATATGCTGCGCCACACGCCAAGCTATGACGACGGTGATTTTACTTGGGAAAAATTTGAAAATGCCTATAACAACGAGCTGGCAAACGACTTGGGCAATTCAGTCCAGCGGACAGCCGCTATGATCGTAAAATATCAAAACGGCGTGATAGGCGACATACCGGCTTTCGAACACGATACGGCCCCTTATCATCAAGCGCTGGCTGACTGCCGGTTTGACCAAGCCCTGGAAGAAATCTGGCGGCAAATCCGCGGCCTGAGCCAATATATCGACGAGCAAAAACCATGGATGATTGCCAAAGAAAAAGACAGCGAGCACCTCGCCGGCGTCCTGGCCTATATGTGCAGCTGCCTGCTGGAAGTAGCCGACCTGCTGGAGCCGTTTTTGCCGGAAACCGCTAAGAAAATCACTAAGATTTTTGAGTCCGGCGTGGTCAAGCAGTACGAAGGCGCTTTTTTCCCAAAAACTGATATAAATGGCTGAATATTTTGACTCTCATTGCCATATCCATACGGCTGATTCCAGCCGTGATAACTTTACTGTCAAAAAGTGGCGCGAGGGGGAAGAAAACAGCGAGGCTTTGCTAAATTCATCCGCTAAATCCGGCGTAATCCGCCTGATCTGCGTCGGAACGGACCTCGAAGACAGCCGGCTGGCCGTGGAATTTGTCCAAAACCATAAAAATGCTTGGGCCTCAGTCGGGGTCCATCCCCATGAAGCCCAACAGATTCGCTCTGACGATTTGCGACAAATTCGCAAATTGATAGAAGAGGATCAAAGTCGTCCTACTGCAGCTAGGAAAATCGCGGCGATTGGCGAAGTCGGCCTGGACTATTATTACGAGCATTCGCCCAAGAAAATTCAAACTGAACTCTTAGAACAGTTTTTGGATCTGGCCGCTTCATACGATTTGCCGGTTATTTTCCATGTGCGCGAGGCGTTTTCTGATTTTTGGCCGGTCTATGCTAATTTTAAGTCCGCTGGCCGGCGGATCAGAGGCGTACTGCACAGTTTTACGGCCGATGTTGCTACGCTGGAAAAAGCATTGGCAGAAGGTCTTTATATCGGCCTCAACGGCATAGTAACTTTTACCAAAGACGAGTCGCAGCTGGAGATGGCCAAGCGTGTGCCGCTTGATAATTTACTTCTTGAAACCGACGCTCCTTACTTGACTCCAAGACCTTTTCGTGGTAAAATGTGTAAGCCTGAGCACGTAGTTAATACCGCTGAATTTTTAGCGAAACTACGCGGGGAGCAACTCGAAAATTTGGCCAGCCAAACAACTAAAAACGCTGGCCAACTTTTCGAAATAAAATAATTGGAAATATGAGTATGGGAAAAATTGTATTGGGGCCGGAGAGCCTAAGGGAAAAGTATAACTGGATAGTTTGGATTATTGGCGAATCGAGAAACCGCGTTAGCGGCGCTAATTATCAGCTATCTGAAGCTCTAAAACGCATGGGTATTTTGATGAATGAAGAGCTAGCGCCAAACACAAAGATTGAAATAACTGACAACGGCAGCGTGGCCTTGTCTAAAAAAGATAACCAGCCAGTCGAAATAGTTAGTGACGCCCAAAGAGTACAAGAAATAAGGGAAAAATTGCGGCGAGTCTACGGCGAAAAGGATCTATCAAAGGATAACAATGATTATTAAAATGCTTCAGTCTATCGGATTGGCCCGCGAGTCCGGGCTTTCGCCTGAGGAAAAATTACGTCGAAATATTGTGCGTCATGAAGCCAAGGTAGGTGGAACATTATTCGGGCCGGTGCCCGAAGGAACCCACCGGGAATTTTTCTGTCTGGATGAATATACCTGGATTTGGTATGAAGAGTGGGTAGAAAGCAACAAGCGAAAGTCCCGCACGACTCGTTATAACGTAATGAATGAAGGGATAGTAAAAGCTCAGGACGGCCAAGCCTACAGGCTGGTTTCCCGTGATGAGGCCCTTCGTCTGTTTGAAGCAGCCAAAGCCTACCAAAAGAAAGTTGAAAAAGAAGTTTACCAGCCAATATTGAGAGCCTTATAATTGCTCATATGAACAGGGTCTATTTGGATTATGCTTCGGCAACGCCGGTGGATAAGCGGGTTCTTCGGGCCATGGAGCCGTATTTTACCGATGATTTCTACAACCCGTTGGCCGTATATTCTCTGGCACGCCAAGCCAAACAGGATTTAGCGGCGGCAAAAAAAGTTATCGCCGCTCATCTAGGCGTTACTCATGCGGAATTAATTATGACCTCGGGCGGGTCGGAAGCTAATAATTTAGCAATTCGCGGCGTAATGTATAAGTTCCCGGGCAAGACAGTCCTGGTCTCGTCCATCGAGCATGAATCAGTTATTAAGCCGGCCGAAAGATATAAAGCAGAATTTATCGGCGTGGACAAGCGGGGGATGATAAAACTCGATCAGCTGGATAATGTGGGCGATGACGTTGTTTTGGTTAGCGTAATGCTGGCTAATAACGAGGTAGGGGCTGTCCAGCCGATAAGCAAAATCGCTGAAAAACTGCGCGAGTTAAGGCGGGATCGCCAAAAACGCAAGATTGATTTGCCGCTGTATTTTCACACCGATGCCGCTCAAGCGCCGCTGTATTTAGACGTGAACGCCCATCGTTTGGGCGTGGATTTCATGAGTTTGAACGGCGGTAAAATCTACGGGCCGAAACAAACCGGCGTACTTTTCGCGGCTAAGCATACCGTGCTCGAGCCGCAGATCTTAGGCGGCGGGCAGCAGCGGGGGATGAGATCCGGCAGCGAGAGTACGGCGCAGGCCGTTGGTCTTGCCAAAGCCCTGGATTTAGCTAGCGCCAGCCGGGCCAAAGAAATCAAACGCCTCAGCGAAATACAAAAATATTTTATCGGCGGACTAATGAAAATTGATAAAAATATTACTATCAACGGGCCGGACAAAAACCGCCTGCCTTCCAACGTGCACGCCACTTTTCCGGGCGCCGATAACGAAAGATTGCTGTTCCAGCTGGATGAGGCGGGGATTATGGCGGCAAGCGGTTCAGCCTGCGGCGCCGCCAGCGTTGAGCCGTCGCACGTTTTAAGAGCCCTGGGTTTATCAGACACGGAGGCCCGCAGCTCGCTTCGTTTTAGCCTGGGCCGGGAAACTACTAAAGCAGACATTGAATACACCCTTCAAACCCTAGATAAAATATTAGCCTAAGCATTTTGCTAACTTTGGCTTAAAAACGTATAATTACAGCCAAGAAAGTATCTAAACAAATGCTGAAAATAAACACTCTATCCAGATTCACGTTATTCTCCAGCTTAATGAGCCTGCTGTTTTTAATAGTCGGCGGAACGTTGGCGGCCCAGACGCTTAACCAGGGATATTCTTCTGACGAACCGCTGCAAAAAGGCATGCTGGTAACCGAGAAAGATGACGATCCGACTAAGGTGGTGGCCTTAAAGCAGGAGGATTTGGACAAACTCAAAGGCGTGGTCGTCCAGCAAAATGACGCCCCGGCAACTATCTCCTCAGAAGGCCAAAATATTTTTGTAGCCACTACCGGCAAATTCGAAGTATTAATCAGCGACGAGAACGGGCCGGTAGCGCCCGGCGACTACATTAGTATATCCTCCCTGGACGGTATCGGCATGAAAGCCAGAAATGACCAAAAAATCGTGGTAGGCCGCGCGGTCAGCGAATTTAACGGCGAAAAAAATAATATAGGCTCGGCTGAACTTAGCGGCCGCCGCATTAATTTTGGACGGGTTCCGGTGGTGATTGAAATCGGCCGTAATCCTTTCTTTAACTTGCCCAGCGGCACATCGATACCAAAACTCATGGAAAGGATCAGCGTAACCGTTGCCGGCAAACCGGTATCCGCGACCAAAATATGGCTGGCTGCGGCGGTATTTTTGGGAAGTTTATTCATCACCGGGGTAATGCTTTACAGCGGCGCGCGCAGCAGTTTACTGTCCGTCGGCCGCAATCCTCTTAGCAAGACGGCTATATTAAAAGGCTTGGTTCAGATTGTAGTCATGAGCTTGATTGTTTTCATTGCGGGGATGTTTGGGGTATATTTACTATTAAAGTTATGAATTATTCGGGTGGGGTAAATGAGTGATCTGGTAAGCACAATATTGATAGTCGGCTCGCTAGCCAGCGCGACTCTAGCTTTTATATGGGTTAGCCTGCGCCTGGGCGGCGAGAGAAAAGATGACGGAAAAGACACCTATACCTCCGCGGCCGACGCCGCCGTCGAACATATATTTAATGATGAATTCCGAGAAGAGCTGCGCAACCGCGGGCGGCTGCATTTTGAAAAGATAATCGGCGAGAACGCCATGTTCCTGCAGCAGGACCTGCGTTTGACCACCTCGCAAATCAACGAATACATGAAGCAGGAAATCACCAAAACTTTGCAGGAAGCCTTCAAAAAATACGAAGAATCCATAACCGATGCCAAGGAAGTGGCGCTCAGCTCCATACAAAAAACCCAAGCCTCGGTCGAGGAACAGCGCCAGGTTATGGAAGAACAGCTCAAAAAAGCCATTGATCTGGAGAAGAAGCAGCTGCTGGGCCGGTTTGAAAATAACATGGCCGACATCGTAAACCACTATGTGCTCAGTGCTATTGGCAACGAAATAAGCTTAGACGACCAGCTGGAATATATTTTGGCCGAGTTGGAGCGCAATAAAAAGGACATAATATCCGATATAGAGTCCGGAGCATGAATCAGGATTTACGCACCGCTCCTTTCCAGCCCAAACCAAGTTTGGTCTTGCAAGCAGCTCTTGGCACCCAGCACATTTTTCGGCTGCGATACTCCCAAGACGTACCTTTTGTACGCCTTGCTCCGTGTCTCACCGATAAAATGTACTGGACACTCAAGTGCATAAGCCCTGTTCAAGCCATAACCAATAAACTTTCAAAGTGTTTAAATCAAGGCCCAGCGAAGTTTATGGGGAGGAGATACTAACGAGATGAGCGCTCCTGCTATAGAGCCTAAAAAAGTTGCATTTAAGCTATCGGACCGGGTAGTAGGAACTACCGACTTGCGCCGGATTTTGCACGAACTGGAAACGATAGACGATTTTTTGTACCAAGCTAATCTGCGTCCGCCGGGTACATCACTCCCGCCGCCTAAAACCACCAAGCTTTTAGCTGATTTGTTTGAGCACAACGGCGCCCAAATTCTAGACCGCCGCAGTCGGGAGAATATGTTAACTGTGCTGAAAAAGCTTGCCGCCAAAGCGCCGGTGATGCACATAAGCTTCGCGGTCGAAGCCAATCCCGTCTTCATTGAAAAGATAGTAGCTTGGGCCCGGAAGAATATTAACCCTTATGTCCTGCTGGATGTAGGGTTGCAGCCTTCGGTGATTGTCGGCTGTAATCTGCGTACCACCAACAAGGTTTTTGATATGAGTCTCAGAAACCGCTTTGATACGTCCAAGTACATTTTAAATGAAAAAATCGAAAAAATGGGAAAAACCGGGGACGGTAATGGCTGAAAATTCCCATTTTAACAAACTTGTAGCTAGCGGCCAGCCGGTTGGCGAGGTTATCGGCGTCGATAAATTCCTGGTCAAAGTAAAGGGGCTGAATCCCATAAACCTGCACGCTTTGATAATGTTCGCCGACGGTTCCAAGGGTTTTGTCAGCCAGGTTCTGCCTGATTACGTTGCGGTTTTGCATCTGGGTTTTGGCGGAATTGAAGTGGGTACAGTGGCGGTTATCCAGCACGATAAGCTGGTTTGCCGCGTGGGCAAGGATTTTATCGGCCGGGTAATTTCAGTAAACGGACAGCCGCTGGACGGCAAGGGGCCAATTGCTGCTGATAGTATTTGGCCAATCTTTAATATAGCGCCGCCGCTGTATGAAAGAAAATTGCTGGAAACTCAGCTGGAAAGCGGCGTAACCACCATCGATGCTATTTTTCCGGTGGTCCGCGGCCAGCGGCTGGCACTGCTGGGCGATTCCAAATCCGGCAAAAGCACCTTGGCTGCCCAGATGACGATTAACCAAAAAAATACCGATCAAATAGTAGTCTATTGCTTAATAGCCAAGCGCCGCAGCGACGTTGACGCGCTGCTGACCAAGCTTGAAAGTACCGGTTCGCTAAAAAAAGCTATTGTGGTGGTCTCTACCATGTTTGAATCGTTGATTTCCACCTATTTAGCACCTTATGTGGCTTGTTCTATGGCCGAGTATTTATGGCAAAAGGCCGATCAAGATACGATCATAATTTATGATGATTTAACTTCGCATGCCCACGCCTACAGGGAAATCTCGCTTCTAAGCGGCGTTAGCCCGGGCCGCGACAGTTACTCCGGCGACATGTTTTTTGCCCATTCCAGTTTATTAGAGCGGGCCGGCCGGCTGGATAAAAACGGCAAGCATCTGACCAGCATCCCGCTGGTCTTAGCTGCCGGCGGCGACATCACGGCTTTTTTGCCGACCAACATTATGTCAATCACCGACGGGCAATGGATTTTGGATATGGATATTTTTAGAAGCGGCGTCCGGCCGGCTGTCAACACCGGTCTGAGTGTTACCCGCGTCGGTGGTGTCGGCCACAATAAGCGGCAAAAAGCCCTGGCCTCCCAGACGCTGAAGCTATTGGCGGAATACCGGCAGGCTGAAGAATTTTCCCACTTCGGTTCTGAGCTGGCTCTGGAAGCCAAGGTCGCGCTTGAAAAAGGCAAAGACGTTTTCTCGGTAATATCCCAAAGTCCAACCGATGTTTATAGTTTGAAGAGCCAGCAGCTAATGCTTGATATTGTGCTTAACCGTGCTAACGAGGAGAAAATAGATGTTAGCGCGTTGAAAACTCACGTTAAGGAATTTGCCGATAAAATCACTAAAGACGAGGAATTTAACAAAGTCCGCGACGAGCTTAAGAAGAAATGCCTAGTGGAGCTAAAGAAGTGAGCAAGCTGAATGACATTGAGCGCGAGCAAAATGCTGTCGGTACCATGGTGGAGCTTACCAGCGTTTTCGAAGGTATCGCCAGCATGAAGATTGCCCGGATCAAGAACCAGGTACTGCAAGCTACCAAATTTTTTAACGATTTGTGGGCGATTTATACGCAGCTGCGGGTAGACAGCTTATTCAGGTTTGGCCGGGGCAAGGACGACAAAGATATCATAGACAAGGAGCTTTACATTATCATTACTGCCGAAGGCGGATTCAGCGGCGATATTGACCAAAAGCTAATGCATTGGATGCTGAAAAGCTACAAGCCGGAAAAAAACGATATCCTGGTCATCGGACACCATGGAGCCGTCCTGCTGGCGCAAAAGGGCATTTCTTTTAAAAAATATTTTAAATTGCCGGAAAAAGACCAAAATATAAATCCCGAACCCATCGTTAAGTATGTTATGCAGTACAAGAACACGGTAGTGTTTTACCAGCAGTATATTTCGCTGATGGTGCAAGACATCAAGCGGATTGAGTTGAGTACGGCTGTGGCTAACATCAGTGAAAAATCCGGCGATAATGAAGAAGTCATTAGCGAAGCCAACTATATATTCGAGCCCAGCACCTACGCCGTAGTAGGGCATTTGGAAAGGTCCATGCTGAAGATCGCCTTAAGCCAATTGATTTTGGATTCCAAATTAGCCCAGTACGCCAGCCGATTTCGCGCCATGTCAGCTTCTCATCAAGCTGCCGACGAACAGCTTGATGAGGTTAAGCTGCGCTACAGCCGCTCAAAGCGGGCAGTTAAGGACGAAAGATTGAAAGAAATTATCAACGGCCTGCGCAAAACTAAACTAGCCACGGGAGGGTCATAAGCATGGCCGGAGCGGTAACATCGATCAAAGATTTGATCGTAATGGTTGGTTTTGACGAGGACGAACCAAAGATTGGCGAGCTGGTCCAGATTGAAAACGACAGCAAAAGCGAGCTTTTGGTTGAGCGGCTGGATCTAAACGGCCAGGCGTTATGCCTCAATCTACGGTCCGATAAATCAATCAAAAAAGGCATGAAAGCCCGGCGGATGAATAAAGGCATTCAAGTGCCGGTGGGCGACGCGACAATCGGACGGATTTTTGATGCCCTGGGTGCTCCCTTGGACAACATGCCGCCGCCGGATCCGGAGAAAACGGCCTACAAAGATATTTTAAAGGTTTCCAGCAAAAGCACCACTTTTGCCGTTAGAAAACCGGAGATAATGGAGACGGGAATTAAAGTCATTGATTTCTTAACGCCGTTTGTGAAGGGGCGCAAGATCGGTATTGTCGGCGGCGCCGGTGTCGGCAAGACCGTGCTGACTATGGAGCTGATTAATAATATTGCCAAATCAGGATCCGGCTTGTCTTTTTTCACCGGCATTGGCGAGCGTATTCGCGAAGGCCACGAACTCTATGACACCCTAAAAGAAGCCGACCTGCTGAAAAACACCTGCATGTTCTTCGGGCAGATGAATGAAAATCCGGTGCAGCGGTCTTTAGTGGGCGTAACATCGACTGCTTTGGCCGAGCATTTCCGCGACGAGCAAGGCAAGGACATCTTATTTTTCGCCGACAATATGTACCGCTACATACAGGCTCGCAACGAACTGTCATCTATCCTCGATCAAATTCCAAATGAGGGCGGCTACCAGCCAACAATTTTCTCCGATATTAAAACACTTCAAGATAGATTAAGCTCGAACGAAAACGGATCAATTACTTCAGTCCAGACCATTTACGTGCCGGCTGACGACATCAGCGATCCGGCCGTACAGATGATCCAGCATGAGCTGGACGCTATTTTAGTACTTTCACGCGCCGTAGCCGAACAGGGCATTCGCCCGTCGGTTGACCTTATGAGGACAAATTCCTCGCTGTTAACACCGGAAGTGGTAGGCGACAGGCACTATGTACTGAGCGTGCAGGTTCAATCGCTGCTGCAAAAATACCAGTCGCTGAAAAGCATTATCGCGATAATTGGCGAAAACGAACTGTCGCCGGTGGATCGCGCCGATTACGCCAAAGCCAAAAAATTAATCCAGAATTTCTCCCAGCAGATGTACGTTACCGAAAAGCTGAGCGGCTTGCCAGGACAGTTCTTTACGCGCGACCAGACACTAAAAAGCATCGAGGAAATTATAGTATGAGCGCCGAAGAAAAACCTGATAAAAAGCTTAAGAAGGCAGCTAAAGAAGAATCGGACGCGAATTTTTTGAACGTCAAGATATATTCGCCGTTCAAGGTTTATTTTGACGGTCCGGCTAAGAGTGTTTCGGCAGAAAATGATACCGGCCCGTTTGATATTTTGCCCAGGCACCATAACTTTATGACGCTTTTAAATGCCGGCGAAATTACCGTCAGAAAAGAAGATGGCGAGCAAAAATATCGTATCTCCCGCGGCGTTATGCATGTACGCGATAACAAAGCCGCCATCTTTTTGGATGTCTAGCTGGCTGCTCACCTCCAGATTAAACTAAAAAAGCTAGAAGTAAATTCTATCTTTTGAGGATTATTTTAGAGTGTGGCTCGGCTGCGTTTCGCACTTGAGTCCCAGATACGATTTCTCTTCGAGAAACGGACTGAGGCGTACAAATGGTACGCCTCAGAAGTATCGCAGAAGAAAATCGGATATGGCGCCAAGAAGCCAAAGGTGCGACCAGCTCTGCTGGGCGGCAGTTTGGCTGGTGCGGAAGGCAGAGAGGTTAGTCGATGACGATGTAGTCGAAAGCGAAGCTTTTGCCTCCGCCCGCGCCGTTGGTGGTACAGATAGAAAACTCGCTGGCGGAACGGTTAATATAGTAATTCAAAGCGCCGGCAGCGCTGCCTACAGGCGTTATAACCACATGAGGTGCTGCGTTGAATTTATGCGCGAAACGTAGTGTTACATAGCAGCCCGACCCGGAGCCGCCGCCAGTTCTTATATTGACCGTACCGGCAGTATCCGTGCCGCTTACAGAGGTTGTGCCGCCGCTGCCCAAGGCGCTGCCATTTGACTTTCCTGGTGTGCCGCCGCCGGCGTCAATGTGGCGGTTGAGCTGCAGATCACCGCTTAACTGCAAGCCTTCTAATGTTAGCTGCGAGGCTGATAAGTTCCCGGCAACGCTAAGATTCCCGCCGACCGTGACGCCCTGCTGAACGGACAGCTGGCCTTGGATGTTGGTATTTCCGGATATGTCCAGATTTTTGATAGTCACTTGGTCAAACGCGCTGGCGCCAGATACGGTGATGCCCGGCAAATTCAGCGGACCACCTATTTTTAACTGTCCGGCTACTTCCAGACTGTCGCGAATCAGAACTTTGCCGCTGAAAATAGCATTGGATTCAATGCTTAATATTTGCTTGGGGTCGCCAATGCGCACATCGCTTTGCTTGAGCTGGTCGAGCGTCTCCTGGCTGAGCGGTTCGGTTAACAGGGCCTCCTTTTTTTCTTCCTCTGCTTTATTGCGCTGAAAACTGACATAAGTAACGATTCCGGCCAACAATAAAAGTAGAAAAAATAACAGCAAGTAAATATTAACTCTGGTTATTTTCGATACACCCCTTAGAACTGGATTTTTTTTCTTGATATCGGCACCGTGGGTAGTATCGGTAATAATGCTTTCGTCTGAGGGAGGGGGCGTACCTGGGCCGGCGGCAGTTTCATCTGTTGTCGAAGAAGACTCTAGAGAATCCGAGTCAACAGAGCTGTCATTTTCCTTGAGCTCTTCTTCGGGCGGTCCGTCTCCGTAATTTCCATCTTTGTTTTGCTGTGTTTGTTCTTCCATTACTTTTAGCCACCTTGATTAATTTAATCATAAACGATTTGCTAAGTTTAAACAAAGGGAACTAGCTTAAATGCTTGATTTCTGAAACAATATATCTTGTTAAGCATAAAAATTTTGGCGGGTATCCTGAGGCAAAGATGAAATATGATTACCAAATCAGCTCGCATAAAAAACGTCGGTTTTTAAAAAAAGTCTATATTTTTGTAATTGTTTTATTTATTCTAGGGGCGTTAGTAGCGGGGATAATTAGGCTCGACACCTATTTACAAAGCAAAAGAAATAAGCCCGAGCAAACCACCACGCCAAAGACCACTGCTTTTTACGACACGAAAAATGGGATTTACCGCACCCAGTACTTTCAGTTCCAAAGCCGTAACACTTGGAATGAAAT
>JAHWKM010000015.1 GCA_019347895.1 Candidatus Parcubacteria bacterium
CAGACAGTCGGACGTGCCGCCCGCCACATCGAGGGGCGGGTCATCATGTATGCCGATAAAGTAACCGGCAGCATGCAGCGGGCGATTGACGAAACCAACCGCCGCCGCAGCATCCAAGAAGACTACAACCGAAAACACGGCATTACGCCGAAAAGTATCACCAGTATGATTAGCAAGGGCCTGCGCCCTGATCTGCCGGACAGCGAAAAGCCTAAATTGGATCTGAAGAAAATACCTAAGGATGAATACAAGCATCTGGAGCGTGATCTAACCCGTCAAATGGAACTGGCAAGCGCCAACCTGCAGTTCGAAAAAGCCGCCGAACTCCGCGACTTAATAGAAGAAATCAAAATCAAACTTTAAGCTACCGCGGGCAGCGGTTGCTGTGGAACAGGTAATTCTCTGTCAAGTTGAAATATGTGCTGTGCAAGTAGCGGGTTTTTAACCAGCTCAGCATGTCCGCCGGAATACCTTTCTACGTGGTCAAAAGGTAAGCCAGGCAGTGATTCCTCGTAAGTCCACGGAGGAAGAAGCCGGTCACTGTCTCCGTACATTAATCGCAAATGAGGCGAATTCGGCGCCATGGCCACTTTGTTTATAGCACCAGGCTCATTAGTTTGTAATAATTCTTCCATTTCCCCTATAACTGCCGGACCTCGTTGTAAAAGGGCACAAAGTGATTTAACACCTAGGTGCAAGGTTTGCCTCGGATGACTTAGGGGCATGCCAAGGATTTCCGGTGCTTCGGCAGCGGCATGCGCCAACACTTCGAGCCGTGATGGATTACGAGGCAAATAGCCGGCGGGTGCGACAAGGGTGGCGGCTTCGACATTCATTTTATCAAGAGCCATCGTGGTCACTTTTCCGCCCATCGATAAAGCTATTATCCGTTTTCTATATTCGTCAGAAACGGCGTCAACAACTGCTGAAAGGTCTGCCGCGTTTTGCTCGAGCGCGTTACTCCTGATTCTATTTGTATACTCAAATGTTATTCCGGTGTGATTGGCTCTGGTGGCTTCAATGGCAGGGGATCGCATTGATATTTTCGGGCCAAACCACCCGTGCACCATAACGTAAGCAACATCCGACCTCTTATCTGATTTAGCAGGTTCTCTCCAGGCAACATCTATGGAGCGGTCTTCTGCTTCGACCCGGCCTTTAAAGTATGTTCCGTATCCCCTGTTACGCTTATCGCCAAGAATTAATTCGCTCATATTCTCGACCTTTTAAGATAACTTATTTCATTACTCAGTATGAGATAGCCCCTACTTTTGGTAATTGTCCCGAATTGTTCTCGTGAGCTCAGCATACCAACAGGCCTCAATTTAAAAATATATTAACATACTACCACATTTTGTCAACATTGTAAAGTATTTTACGTAAAATCAGTGGGATTTTTTACAGACGAAAACATAAATTATTATTAGGTAAAAATTAACACCTGGTCGATAAGCCGGTACTTCGTTATAATTGTATAAATATGGCAAAAATCACTCGCGAGGATGTATTAAAATTGGCTCGATTGTCGCATATAAAACTGCGCGAAGACGAAATTGATAAGTTTGTTGGCGAACTGGACGCCATTGTTAAATACGTAGAACAGATTGATTTGGCCGATGTGGAAGGGCTTGAGCCGACCGATCAAGTAACCGGCCTGAAAAACGTTATGCGTCCGGATGAAATTATTGATTACGGTGAAACCCCCGAAGAACTTCTGAAAAACGCGCCGGCCCGTGAAAATAACCATATACAAGTTAAGCGAGTCCTATGACGAAAAAATCCGAAACAGGAAGCACGAAATCAGAAACAAAATCAAAATCCGAAATTCGAAATTGGGCACCGATAAATGAGATTGCTAATGATGTGCGGGCCGGTAAAATTACGGCATTATCTAATGTAGAGAAGTCTATAGGGCTGATTGAAAAACATAGTGAATTTGACGCGATTATTTCCGTACTGGATGAGCCCGCTAAAAAACGAGCCAAACAAATAGACGCTAGGGTAAACAACGGTGAAAAAGCCGGCCGATTAGCCGGGGTGCCTTTTATCGCTAAGGATAATTTCCTGGTTTTTGGCGGCGAGACAACGGCAGCCAGCAATATACTCAAAGGCTTTGAAGCGCCCTATCAAGCAACGGTTATCAATAAGCTTGAGGCAGAGGGCGCGATCTGTATTGCTAAAGCTAATTTAGATGCCTTTGCCCACGGTTCCAGCACAGAGAATAGTGATTTTTTTGTTACCAAAAACCCGATCGATAAGACACGAGTACCCGGCGGAAGTTCGGGCGGGTCGGCGGCAGCTACAGCTTTATCGTTAGCGCCCTTTTCGCTAGGTACCGATACCGGCGGTTCAATCCGCCAGCCCGCCAGCTTTTGCAATGTCGTCGGTTTTAAGCCGACTTACGGTTTGGTTAGCCGCAGCGGGGTGGTGGCGATGGCCTCCAGCCTTGATGTTATCGGACCGATTACTAAATCCACCGAAGATGCGGCGCTTATCATGGACGTAATAGCCGGCAAAGATAAACTTGACATGACCATGATAGACCGCGACATCTTAGCCTATACGAAATTTAATAATAATCTTACGGGCGTCAAAATCGGGGTAGAGAAGGAGTATATGGACGAGAAGGTTGATAAAGAGGTTAAACAGATAATTAGCGTGGCCATTGAAAAGCTAAAAAATGCCGGAGCGCTCGTCGCGGAAGTCAGTCTGCCATCATCAAAGCTCGGTCTGCCGGCGTACTATATTATTAGTCTGGCAGAACTTTCCAGCAACTTGAGCCGTTATGACGGCCAGCGTTTCGGCTACAGCTATCCGGATGCAAAAAACCTTGACGAGAGCTATATGCTTAGCCGGGACATCGGCTTTGGCGATGAGGCCAAGCGCCGGATTATGATAGGAACTTATGTACTTTCCAGCGGTTACTACGACGCTTATTATAAAAAAGCCCAGATAGTTCGCACCAAAATCATAAATGAAAGCCGGGAAGCTTTTTCTAAATTTGACTTTCTTATCGGCCCAACGACACCAACCGCGGCATTTAAAATCGGTGAGAAATCCCAAGATCCGCTACAAATGTACCTGTCCGATTTGCTTACAGTCAGCGCCAATTTAGACGGAGGTCCAGCTATAAGTATTCCGGCCGGATTCGCAGGCAGCCTGCCGGTGGGCTTGCATATCATGGCGCCCCAGGGCGAGGACCGCAAATTGCTGGGAATTGCTAATGGTTTCGAGGAGTTAAGTAAATGAATCCCGTTAGTCTTGTAAGAGATTTAAGTCCTGAATTTTTAGCCGCGATCGGCCTGGGCGCAATTGTGTTTATCGTGGCCGCAACTTTAATCGTTAATAAGCTTTTAAAACATAAAAAACCGCACAAATTCAGGCAGCAGTGGAGGGATATTCAAAAGAAACTGCCCGATCATGCCAAATGGGGCGAAGCAGTCGTGGAGGCGGATAATTTGCTAAAAGACGCTCTGTCAAAGAAAAAAATTAAAGGTAAGACCACCGGTGAAAGGCTCGTGAAAGCCGAAAAAATTTTTAGTGATAATGATGAAGTTTGGTTCGGTCATAAACTGCGCAAGAAAATTGACGCTAAACCAAATGCGAAATTAGATAAAAAGGAAGTATCAAGAGCGCTAGTCGGGCTGAGACAGGGCATAAAAGACCTGGGAGCATTCGATGGCAAAAGATAAAGGCTCGAAACTAGAAGCACGAAATTCTAAACAAATTCGAAGTAAGAAATACGAGACTGGACTGGTTTCTGCTTTTGGTGTTTCTGATTTGTTTCGGTTTTCGGTTTTCGGTCTTCGGTTTTGGAGGCTTGCATGAAATACATTCCTACCATTGGGATCGAATGCCACGTCCAGCTAAAGACAAAGACCAAGCTGTTCGCTGCAGTTGGCAATGATGCTAGAAACGCAGAGCCGAATACCTTGATAAGTCATATTTGCCTCGGAATGCCGGGCGCGCTGCCTTATTTGAATGAAGCGGCAATAAAGCTAGCTTGCAAGGCTGGTTTTGCCTTGCAAGTCACGCCGCAAAAATTTTCCAAGTTTGATCGCAAGCACTATTTTTATCCTGATTTACCGAAAGGCTATCAGATCAGCCAGTTAGCTTACCCGATAATTCTCGGCGGCAAAGTAGATATTGATGTGGCCGGCCAGAAAAAATCCGTCGGCGTAACCCGGGCGCACCTGGAGGAAGACGCCGGCAAGACTTCTCATCCTTCCGGCAAAGATTATAGCCTGGTTGATTTAAACCGGGCCGGCACACCGCTGCTGGAAATCGTAAGCGAACCGGAAATTAATAGCGCGCAGGAAGCCAAAGCCTATGCCCAGAAGCTTTATCTTTTGATGAAGTATGCTGATGTCAGCGACGTCGACCTGTACCACGGCAATATGCGTTTTGACGTCAATGTTAGCTTGAGTTCAAATTCCGGCAAATTAGGCACAAGAAGCGAGACAAAAAATCTCAATAGTTTTAAAGCAGTCGAACGGGCAGTTGAGTACGAAATAAAACGCCAGAGCGAGCTGCTGGACAAAGGCCAGTTTGTAGTCCAAGAAACCCGCGGTTGGGACGAAGCCAAACAAAAAACTATACCGCAGCGCGGTAAAGAAGAAGCTCATGATTATCGTTATTTTCCCGATCCGGACATCCCGCCAATAATATTGGACGATGAATTTCTAGCTAAAGCCAAGGCTGATTTTGACAAGAAGAATTTTTATACTATGCGCGGCAAATTAGCTAGTGTCGGGCATTTATCGCCGAGCGATTTGGACACCGTCTTTAATAATCCGGAGACGGTTGACTTCGCTCTGGAGATAATTGAACAAAACCCTAAGCCGGGCGTGGCGGAAAAAGTTTTGGATTGGCTTATCAACGTTATTCCCGGCATAATTTCTGATTATTCCGAACTTAGAGAAAATAAAATCGGCAGCTTAATTGCGCTCGGCGCCGCATATGAGGAAGCAAAATTAACCTCTACCAAGGCAAAAGAAGGCGTGAGAAAATTGTTTGAAGAAGACTCTTTCGACGCGGAAAAATTCATTGAACAAAACCAAACCTTAAGCGACGAAGGCGAAATTGAAAAAATTGTCAAAGAGGTAATAGCCAGCAATTCCCAGGCCGCCCGGGACGTGGCCAAGGGTGAATTAAAAGCCGTCGGATTTTTAGTCGGACAAGTTATGAAAGCCTCCAAAGGCAAAGCTGATCCCAGGACGGTTCAAATGTTAATAAAGAAACAACTTAAGGTTTAGCGGGCTGCTCTTCTCTAAAACATGTGTATAATATATAAATTATGGCTAAAATCAAAAAAGCAGTCATAGCGGCGGCAGGATTCGGTACCAGGTTTTTGCCGCAGACCAAGGCCATGCCCAAAGAAATGCTGCCGATTATCGACAAGCCGATCATTCAGTATATCGTTGAAGAATTAGTTGAAGCCGGTATTGAAAGTATTGTTATCGTTACCGGTTATCACAAACGTTCCATAGAGGATCATTTTGACCAAATGAGCGCCGATCTTCGCGAAAACTTAATACAAGGCGACAAGGCCGATCTCTTAAAACAAACCAATAAAATATCCGATCTGGCCGATTTTGTTTATATTCGCCAAAAGGGTCCGTACGGCAATGCTACACCGCTTATTAACGCCGAGCACTTAATAGGCAACGAGCCGTTTATTTTTGCCTTTGCTGACGATTTTGTTAGTGCTTCGCCGTGCCGGTTTAAGCAGATGGTAGACACTTATGCGTCGCAGGGCGGGAGTGTGCTCACATGCATTAGAACCGATAAGGAAGCGGACTACGGCAAGTATGGCTTCGTGGTGGGGGAGGAAATCCAGCCGGGTTTAACCCAAATGAGCCAAATTATTGAAAAGCCCGGGAGTTTTGAAGCAGTCGGGTCTAACCTGGCTTCGGTTAGCGGATATCTCTTTGAGCCGGGACTATTTAACTATCTTCATGAAGATCTTGAGAAGCTCTCAGCCGGGGAAGAGTTTATCATGCAGCCAGCGCTTCAGCGGATGGCAAAAGACGGCCATAAGGTCTGGGGGCTCGAAATTAAGAACGGAAAATACTATGACACAGGCAATAAAATGGATTATATAAAAACCGTTATTGATTTCGCACTGGACAGGGACGACATAAAATCCGATATATTGGCGCATTTAAAAAGTAAAATTTGACAGTTTAATATATAATAAGGTTTAGATTATGGATATGAACAATTGGTTTGAAGCTTTAGTAATCATCCTGTCTATTATGCTAGCCTTGTTTTTACTGCTCGGTATTGTCATTTTGGTCAAGTTTTTGCAAATGCTCCGTCAGATAAAGCGGATAACTGATCATGCCGAAGAAGTAGTCGATAAGGCCGAATATATTGCCGACTTTTTTAAACATTCGTCCGGTCCAATGGCCGTTATAAAAATAATCGGCAATATTTCCGAGTCCTTCCAAAGCGCAGCAGAGAAATTTAGCGGTAAAAGTAAAAAAAAGCGAGGCAAAAAAAATGATAAAGAAAAGTAAAATTGCGCTGGGAGCGGCAGTTGCTGTGGCCAGCGGATACGTCGCAGGTGTATTAACCGCGCCAAAAAGCGGCAAACAGACCCGCAAAGACATATCAAAAAAAGCCAGCAAGGCCAAAACTGACGGCGAAAGGCAGCTTAAAAAACTACATAGCGAACTTAGCGATTCAATAGCAAAGGCTGAAAAAAATTTAAATGACTCTAAAACCAAGGCCAATAAAAGCCTTAATGAGGCTGTCGCAAAAGCTAAAGAAACAAAGAACAAAGCCAAAATGCTTCTAAGCGCGCTTCATCACGGCGACGCCGATGATCCTGACCTGAAAAAAATGATAGCCGACGCCAAGCAAGCCAAAACAGACCTAGTAAAATACCTCAAAAAATAACCAATTATTACAGTTCCCTCAAATGAACATACAATTTTCCGACCATGCTTCGCAACAGCTGAAAATACGTAAAAAAATAACTAGGCGGATGGTCAAAGAAAGCGTTGAAAATCCAGATAAAATCTTAGCTTCTTATCGCGGCCGCCAAGTCTTCCAAAAGAGATATGAAAAAGAAGTACTTGAGGTTGTGGCCGTAGTGGAGGATAATAGAACTGTTATTATTACACAATATATATTGGAATAATTATGAAAATTACTTACGACAAATCGGTTGACGCCATGTACATAAAGTTGAATGAAAATGCTGTTTATAAAAATAGTAAGAAAATCACAGATGATGTATTGATTGATTATGGAGAAAAAGGTCAGGTTATAGGGGTGGAAATTTTATCCGCTTCAGAAAATTCACTAGCTCCGCTTAGCGAAACATCAATTCCAATCGAGCTAAAAGCGTCTTTATAAAAATTGTCAAGCAATCAAATTTAAAATTCATTTCGCACGGCTTATCAGCCTTGCAGCAAGATACTTTTCCCAGCAGTAGCAAAAGGAGTAAAAGATGATTTTATTAAAATACTTCTTATCTAGAAAGTTATTTCACCGGTCGCCGCGGCGACCTTGCGCGAGTTCCTTTTTTGTCTGAAAAAAGGAACCGAAAAAGCAGACAGCAGGTGATAAAACACGACTGAAGCGAGATACCACCTTGGCTGGTGAAGCAAAAAACGTCCCTCCGGGGCCGGTCCAGACCTATTTTCCAAAGGAGCGGTCTGGACTAGCTTTTGCTTCAGTGACTTCAGCCAAGCTGATTCGCTTCAATCGGTTTTATCAATGCTGACCAAAAGCAGATGAGAAAAACTTGTTTTTCTCAGGTAATAAAATAACGATAATTCAAATTTTTGGGTTTGGGCATAGAGAGACGTCCTGATTGGCGAATGTCAAAAGCACAATTATTCGCTGCAGAAGCGAAGCGAGGCAGTGTTTAAGCCCCGCCATCCTATGGATTTATTAAGGCGGGGTGAGTTTGCCGAGCATTGTGCTCTTTGACAATGAGACAGTCAAGATGGATCGACGCCCAATCGATTTTGGATACTTTTGGCGAAACAAAAGTATCGGCTTGGTTCTTGGTCGCAAGAACATCGGCTTGGTTCTTCGACAGGAGAACGTATTCTTTTTACAACGAATATTTTATAAAACTGGAGTATAATATATTGTAGAAAAAGCGAAAGGGAATTTCGTGTCTAAAACAGATACTGCTGCTAAAAATTCAAAAAATCTAGCGGTTCCGACTACTCAAGCCCAGCCGGCCGGCGCGCTGCGGCCCTCGGACTTTGTGCATTTGCACAATCACACCCAATACAGTTTGCTGGACGGCCTGACCAAAATCCCGGCCCTGATGGAAAAGGTTAAAGAATTTGGCATGGACTCTATAGCCATCACTGACCACGGCACGCTTTCGGGCGCTATTGAATTTTATAAGGCCGCCAAAGCTAATAAAATAAATCCGATCATAGGTCTTGAGGCCTACATGGCCCCGCGGTCGCTGCATGAGAAAGAAGTTGGCAAAGACAAGCAGTATTTTCACTTGATAATACTAGCCATGAACAACCAAGGATATCAGAATCTGATGCGCCTATCGACTATTGCCAATCTGGAAGGATTTTATTACAAACCCAGAATTGACCGGGAAACGCTAAAAAAATACAGCGAGGGATTAATAATTTTATCAGGGTGCATAAACGGAGAGTTAGGCGACGCGCTGCGGCAAGGACAACCTAAGCAAGCCGAAGAAGTAGCCAAATGGTATAAAGATATTTTTGGCGATCGTTATTATATTGAGATACAAGACCATGGCCACGAAGACCATCCCGGCCATTGGAGCGACCAAAAAGAAGTTAACGAAGGCGCTATTGAAATTGCCAGAAAAATGAACATTCCAACCGTGATCACGGGCGACGCGCATTACCTGAGCCGTGAAGACCGGGAGGCCCACGAGATTTTACTCTGCGTCCAAACCGGCTCATTTTTAAGCGATGAAGAAAGGATGACATTAAAAGAATTTGAACTTCATGTGGCCGATCCGAAAGATGTTATAAAACGTTGGGGCAATAGGCTGCCCGAAGCGATAACTAACACCAAAGCCGTGGCCGAGCGTTGCAGGGTAAGCATAGAACTTGACAATATACTAATACCTAAATTCCCGGTTCCGAAGGGGGAAAGTGAGAAAACATATTTGCAGTCGTTAGTTCAAAAAGGCTTGCATGAGAGGTATGGCAAAAAACTCTCCCAACAAATTAGCGACCGCAGTGAATACGAACTGGGCGTGATAGAAAAAATGGGCTACAGCGGCTATTTTTTGATTGTGGCTGACTTTATTATCTGGGGAAAAGAGCAAGGAATTGTCTTCGGGCCCGGGCGCGGCAGTACCGCCGGCTCAATTGTGGCTTACGCGCTGAAAATCACTGAGCTTGATCCGCTTAAATACGACCTATTGTTTGAGCGATTTTTAAATCCAGACCGCATAAGCATGCCTGATGCGGACATCGACATACAAGATACCAGGCGCGACGAAGTCATCCAATACTGCGTTGATAAATACGGCGCGGACAGGGTTGCGAACATTGTGACTTTCGGACGAATGGCCGCCCGTAATGCTATACGCGATGTCGCGAGGGTTCTTCAGGTACCTTACGCCGAGTCGGATAGGCTGGCAAAGATGATCCCGCCGCCGGTGCAGGGACGCCACATTCCGCTGGCTCAATCTTTAAAAGACGATTCCGACTTAAAAAAAGAATATACGCAAAACCAGCAGGCCCGAGAAGTTTTTGATCTGGCCATAAAGCTGGAAGGCACAATCCGCAGCCACGGAGTCCATGCTGCCGGCGTGGTAATAGCTCCTGACGATATTGTTAAATATACGCCGCTTGAACGAGCCCAAAAAGGCGTAATCGCCACGCAGTATTCCATGGGCCCGGTAGACGAGCTGGGCTTGCTTAAAATGGACTTTTTAGGCCTTTCAAACCTGACTATTATTAACAACGCGCTAAAAATAATTAAGCGGGTCTATCAAAATGATATTGATATAGAGCAAATCTCTCTTGATAATGAAAAGACGCTAGAGCTTTTTCAGCGCGGTGATACAACCGGTGTCTTTCAGTTTGAGTCAGCTGGTATGAAACGGTACTTAAAACAGCTTCAGCCGACCAGGTTTGATGATTTGATAGCTATGAATGCGCTGTACAGACCAGGCCCTATGCAGTGGATTGAAGATTTTATTGATCGCAAGCATGGCAGGAAGAAAATTGAATATTCACATGAAGCGATGGAAAATTCTTTAAAAAATACTTACGGAATTATCGTTTATCAGGAACAGGTAATGCAAATAGCTAAGGATATGTGCGGTTTCAGCGGCGGGCAAGCCGATACTCTTCGCAAAGCTATAGGTAAGAAAAAGCGCGATGTAATGGCAAAAATGAAACAGGAATTTGTTGACGGCGCCGTTAAAACAAGCAATGTCCAGCCAAAAATTATTGAGCAGCTTTGGTCCGAGCTGGAGAAGTTTGCCGACTATGCCTTTCCGAAAGCTCATGCCGCCTGCTACGCGCTGATCGCCTATCAGACCGCCTATTTAAAAGCCCACTACCCGGCGGCTTTTATGGCGGCGTTAATGACCAGTGATTATGACGATACGGACAGGTTAGCCATAGAAATCGCCGAGTGCAACGCCATGGGCATAAAAGTTTTGCCGCCGGATGTCAACGAATCATTCGGTGAATTCGCAGTTGTGCGCCACGACGGGGGCGATCGAATCCGGTTCGGCATGAATGCTATAAAAAATGTCGGCACCAATACCGTGGAGGAAATTATCAAAGCTCGAGCCAAAGAGCATTTTAAAGACCTGGAAGATTTTTTGACCAAAACCGACCTGAGAAGCCTTAACCGAAAAACCCTAGAAAGTTTGATAAAATCCGGCGCTTTGGATAATTTCGCGGACAGGGCGGATTTGCTCGAAAGCATTGAAATGATGCAGGCTTTTGCTTCACATCAGCAAAAAAGTAAAATCAGCGGCCAGACTGATTTGTTCGGCAGCGAGTCGGCAGGCAAAGAATTTAAGGCCAGGCTGACGCTAGTGGCCGGCAATGCAGAGCTGACTGAGCGGGAGCAGATAATGTGGGAAAGAGAATTGCTTGGCATCTACTTGTCTAAGCATCCGCTGGCTGATTTTGAAAAAATTCTGGCCAGCCGTGCTACACCCATTAAAGACTTGAGCCAATCCATGGAAGGCAAGCCGGTTACGATTGGCGGCAGCGTAGCTGATGTCCGCCACATAATTACCAAAAACGGCCAGAAAATGGCGTTCGTAAAGTTGGCCGATATGAGCGGTGAGATCGAATTGATCCTATTTCCAAGAGTATTGAAACAGACCGAAGGTCTCTGGCGGCATGATGCTGTTGTATTAGTCGGCGGCAAGGTATCCAGCAAGGACAAAAATGGCAATGGCGGTGAAACCAAAATTCTGGTAGATAATGCTTCGGAACTAGACCAGGCGAATCTGCTACAAAGCAACATAACGATTCAAGCAGCCGACCCGCGAATTTACGTCAGGCTAAACAGCACTGAAGACGAAGCATCTCTTAGCATGCTTAAGCAAGCTGTGGACTCTTCGCCTGGCGATACAGCCGTAGTATTAGTTGTCGGTCCGAATGAATCAAAAAAAATTATCAAGATTCCTTCTACTGTGGAGCCTAGCGAAGAATTGCTCAAAAATTTACATGGAATATTCGGAGAAGAGTCGGTCAAGTACCAGTAAAAACTACTGAATAAAGCCGGAGGTTCGCGATACCACTATGCCAAGAACTACTATGGAAACCAAGGCGAGATCCAGCGCCGGGTGTTTGATTATAAATTTTTCGCCTTGCATGATTTTTCGTTTTATCAGTCTGAACCCGTGATGCGTGGCCAGATACATCAGCGACAAGCCAATTATTAAGCCGGCGGCAAAGTTGATCCAAGGTATGCTCCAGGGCGTGATAGTTTGGGCGAAGCTGATTTTTCCGTTCGACGGCGGCAAATATTTGGTTTGAGAACTTAAGCTAGCCGGACTTGCCGAGGAAGGGCTGGCATACATGGCTACCACGATAGTTTCCGGTCCCTTACCCTGAAAATCAGGAGACCTGGCTATACCGAATCCCACTTCAGATACCTTGCTATCCAGCATAGCTTGGGCGTGGTTGGGGCTGTTCAGCCAGCCTTTGACCGTGTCATTGCTGGAGGCGAATCCGTAAGCTAGGTTTTCCGAAGCAAAACTATAAGAATAGCCCGATCTTTCTATAAAATTCCAAGGCTGTTCGCCTTCAGGGGTAATGTGCGACCAATAATTTTTACTGGCCATATCCTCGGCTTTGGCCTGGGCGGCCTTATCCAGCATCTCGGATAATTTAAGTTCAGCTGAACCGGAATTTTGCCGGGCTTGGTTGGTGGTTTCGAGCAAGGATATATCATTGATGCCGGTGGAGTAATTTAACACCTGGCTGCCCTGTAAAGAACTGACAAAAAGTAAAAATCCTGACAACATAAAAATAAGCATTGATGGCAAGTAAGGGTGATACACCCTCTTGTATTTGTGAGAATGATTCTTGAAGGTAGCTCTTCGCTCTTTTTTGGTTATGTGCGTATTTTTAGACATTTTTATTAAATTTTCTCTAAGATATTATATCATTTTTTACTGAACTGAAACGCAGATGTGAAAGGAAAGATCTTTCACAGATTTTTTACAAACATTATCCTACGTTTGATGCGAAGCGCAGGTGGTATAGGGCCATGGCGGCGGCTTGCACCACGTTAAACGATTCTTTCTCGCCAAACATCGGTATTTCTAACGTAGCAGAGGCTAGAGATAAGAGCTTAGAGTCTAGGCCTTCGACTTCGCTGCCAAGCAATAAGGCTGTTTTCTCCGGCGGTCGAAAGTCCGCCAAGGCAATAGAATTTTTTGATTGTTCCAGCGCGGCGACCTTGTAGCCTTGCTCTTTTAAAACTCCAAGTACGTCCAATATATTTTCATTATGCTCCCAGGGCAAGCTATTTTCTGCGCCCAGCGCCGTTTTATGGATCTGCTTATCGATTTTTGTCGATAAGTGAGGCAAGCGTTTATCCGCCGCTTGTTTAGGGTAGGGGGTATAGCCGGTCAAATATACTTTGTTTATTCCTAATCCGTCACAGGTTCGCAGCAGCGCCCCGACGTTATGAGTTGAGCGGATATTATGAGCGATGACAACAATTTGGCGCATACAAGGATTATAGCTCCGTTGCCATGATTCTATTAGTTTTATGTACGCTTACGGTTATAATAGTTCTGATGTCACAAGATGCCAGACGCGATGAAGAACGAGCTACGCAGCGCCGCGCCCAAGTGCTGGGCCTGACTTTTGTCGATACCTCCAATTCCGACAAACCGCTCTATAAAGACATTTTACGAATTGATGAGCTAAGACAGTTAAGAGTCATACCGCTGTATGCCGACGCTCATAATATAAATTTCGGTATAACCAACAATACCTCGCAGCAGACCATGAAAAGCCTGCGCTCCCGTTTTTTGGATCAGAGAGTTTCATTCAATCTAATTTCTGAGACAGGCTTTAGAGACTACATCAGGCTATATGATCCGCCCAAGCAGGTAATTTACCAAGATATAAAATTTTCCGGGGAGAATAATGATTTATTCACCCAGGTTACCCAAACCTTAGAACAGGTGCTGGCCGACGACATCCTGGCTTATTTAGTGAAGCAAACTTACGAGCTCAAGGGCTCGGACATCCATCTGGAATGCCAAAAAAACAATGTACGAATCCGCATGCGCGTGGACGGAGTGCTGCATCCGATCGCCGTATTATCTTATGAAAAGTACAGCCAGCTTTTATCCTCAATCGCCATTGCAGCCAATGTTAGTAAAAATACTAACGATGCCCAGACCGGCCACATTAATAAAACTTATAAAATGGCTACCGGCGAGCAAGTGACGACCAATTTGCGCGTGGAAACGGTGCCGACGGTTTACGGCCAGGATGTGGTTATGCGGTTGTTTAACCTTAACATGGAACTTTTGAACCTGGATAAACTTGGCTTATCCGAATCAGAACGGGCCGCGGTTGATGACGTCATAAGGCATCCCACGGGCCTGGTCTTGATTGTCGGTCCCACCGGTTCGGGCAAAACTACCACCCTTTATTCTTTGATAAATACCTTGAATTCTCCCGAGAGAAAAATAATTACGTTGGAAGACCCGGTGGAATATTTTTTGAGCGGAATTGTCCAGATACCGGTAGCCGGTGATGAAAACAAGCTGGGCTTTGCCGAAAAATTGCGCGCCGTGCTGAGGCTAGACCCCGACGTAGTGATGATAGGCGAGATCCGCGACCAAGACACGGCCCGCACCGGGCTGCAAGCCGCGCTTACCGGACATTTGGTGCTTTCGACCTTTCACGCCGGCTCGGCCGCTGCCGCCTTGACCCGCATGCTGGACGCCATTGGCATAAATCCGCTGTTTTCCAGCGCCATGCATTTGGTCATGGCCCAACGTCTGGTGCGCCGGCTAGACGATACCACTAAACAGCCTTACCAGCCGGACGAGGCCTTAAAAACCCAGTTAAAAAGCGTGCTTGACACCATGCCGCCCGGGGTTGAGCGGCCAAATTTAGATAATGTAACACTATATAAAGCCGGAGCCAGCACCGACAATCCGTTTGGCTATAAGGGCCAGATGGCTCTCCGCGAACAGCTATTGATGACACCCGGAGTCCAAGAAATTCTGCGCTTGCCGCCGAACCAAGTTACCACCGACATACTGGAGAAAAAAGCTATAGAAGACGGCATGGTAACCATGCTCCAAGACGGCATCTTAAAAGTCCTGCGCGGCGAAACCACCCTGGAAGAAGTGTACCGTGTAGTAGGTTAACTAATAACTTTTGCTATCGTTTCAACCAGTTTTTTATCAAAAACCGAGGGAATTATCTTGTCGGCGGATGGACGGTCTATCAAACCGGCTATAGCTTCAGCGGCAGCGATTTTGTGTTTGTCGGTAATATCTCGTACTCCATTATCCAATGCGCCGCGGAAAATTCCCGGGAAGGCCACGGCGTTGTTAACTTGGTTAGGAAAATCGCTTCTTCCGGTGGCGACTATGGCCGCACCGCCGGCTTTGGCAATATCAGGCATAATTTCCGGTACCGGGTTGGCCATTGCTAAAATAACAGGGCGGGTGTTCATAGACTCTACCATGGCCTGGCTAACAATAGTGGGCTGTGAAACGCCTATGAAAATATCGGCTCCTTTGAGGGCTTTGGCAAGACCGCCGCCGTTTCCAGCCAAGATAATTCCCTCATCAATTAATGCCTGCTTGGCAGAGTTTAAGTTTCCTCGACCCGGCCATATGATTCCTTTACTGTCGACAGCTAGGATTTTTACCGCGGGAGCGTAAAGCCTCAGCAGCTTCATAATTGCTACACCGCCCGCGCCCGCGCCGCTAACTGCCACCCGACAATCATTTAGATTTTTGCCAACGACTTTAAGTGCATTTATTAAGCCGGCCAAAGCTACTATGGCCGATCCGTGCTGGTCATCATGAAAAACCGGAATCGGCAATTCTCGCTTAAGCCTCCGTTCAACCTCAAAGCAGATAGGCGCAGCAATGTCTTCAAGGTTTATTCCGCCGAAACTGGGCCCTATGGCCTTTACGGCTGCCACAATTTCATCAGCTGAATGCGCGTCCAGCACAATAGGTACCGCGTCAATCCCGGCAAAATATTTAAAAATCATAGCCTTGCCTTCCATAACCGGCAAAGAAGCTTGAGGCCCGATATTGCCTAGCCCAAGCACTGCCGAACCGTCGCTAACGACTGCTACGGAGTTATTAAGCCATGTGTAGTCGCGGGCTTCATCGGGATGCTCGGCCACATATTTGCTAACCGCTCCAATGCCGGGGGTATAGTAGATACTTAATTTTTCAGTAGTATCAAGCTCATCCTTGAGACTAATGCCGAGCTTGCCGCCCAGAGCTTTATGCCTTTGAATCGATATTTTCCCGTAATCCATAACTTACATCTTATACCCGCAGTTTCAGCTGGCCAAACTGCGAAGGGCACTGGATTTCATTTAACAGATGTGATACACTGCCTTAAATAACGATAGGTAAAAGTAGGATTGTATTAAATGTCTGTTATAGCAGCTATTGAGGCTAAGTATAAAAAACCGCGAATTGTCAATGTAAAAAGCGGCGATAGCATCCGGGTGCACCAGAAAATCCGCGAAGGTGCTAAAGAACGAATCCAGGTCTTCGAAGGGCTGGTTATCAGGACTAAGCGCAAGAATTCACACACTGCCAGCATTACAGTCCGGCGGGTTGCCAGCGGTATCGGCGTAGAAAAAACTTATCTTATGCACAGTCCGTTGATTACAAAGGTAGAGGTGGTCAAACGAAGCAAGGTTCGCCGCAAATATTTGAGCTATATGCGCACCAGAACCGGAAAAGCCGCCCGGATGACAGGTATAGATTTTGATAAAAGCGCGGTCAACGAAATACCGGAAGCAAGCCAAGAAACAAAAACAGAAACAGAAAAAGCCGAAGAGACCGTTGCGGTAGAAAAAAATGACGAGGATAACACAAAAGCCATTACAGATGAAGCTAATGAAACCAAAACCGAGGACAAGAAGAAATCTGTTTCAGAAAAAACTGAAAAATCCAAAAACGCCTAACCTAACTACTAACTCCGACCTATTAACTATTAACTACTAACTACTAACTACTAACTCCTAGATCCATACAGCCAGGATGGCTCCAACAGTCACCAGCGTTACCAGTTGGTTGCCGGCTTCGATGTAACTTAGGTTTATGTGTCTTCCGGCAAACATATTGCTCGACAGGACTAATGGCAGGGCGATTCCAACGAACAGCCAAAAGCCGGTTAACACGCCGACCCATAGACTGCCCAAATCCTGGTAAAAATACGCCACGTAAACTACAAAATGCTTTACGATCAGTGCTTGCAAGAAAACCATAGCCGCCATTACGGCCGTAGGTTTTTTCCAAGCTTTTTCAGTGTCTTTTTTAGTTAGCTTGACCAGTTTCATCCATTGCTGGCCAAACAGTGGTCCGTACCATAGAAAACCGATAACCATCGCTGCCGCCGCGGCGCCAATTATAGCCAGCCAGTTTATGTGTACTTCCGGCACGCTGAACGTACCATATAGAGCAGTGTCCGCGTGGGCTAGTATTGAAAGCATTTGTTTTCCTCCTATTATTTATGAATTAAATATAGGCTTCTTTTGCCGCTTATGCAATTTATGCGCAATTTTTTGTTAGTATTGAATAATGATTCTTGTTGGAATGGATGAAGTTGGCCGCGGAGCTTGGGCCGGACCACTGGTTGTAGGGGCAGTTGCATTGGACAAAAAAATAAGAGGTTTACGGGATTCAAAATTACTGTGCAAAATCCAAAGAGAAAAACTAGCTGTTAAAATCCATGGGTCGGCAAAATTTGTCGGTATCGGCATAGCCGAATCAGCTGAAATTGACGAATTCGGATTAAGCCAGGCACACTTTTTGGCATACCGGCGGGCTATAAAAAACTTGGCCGGACACATAGAAATAATCATTGACGGAAACATAAATTACCTGCCGAATATAAAAAACACCAGATGCGTGATAAAAGCCGACCAAAGCGTACCGGCGGTAAGCGCGGCCAGCATAGTAGCTAAAGTATACAGGGACAACCTAATGATTGAATTATCCAAACAATACCTGGACTATGGATTTGAAACTCACGTAGGATATGGAACACCCGGCCATATTGACTCGCTAGTAAAGTACGGAGTAACTACGTTGCACCGTAAAACTTACAAGCCTATACAAGTACTTATAAATGGCGCGGCATAACTATAACGGTTCAAAGGCCGAGGAATCCGTAGCCAAATTCTTGCGTGAATCCGGTTTTAAAATTATTGAGCAAAACTGGAAAACCAAGTGGTGCGAAATAGATCTTGTCGTCAAAAAGGATAAAACCATACATTTCGTTGAGGTAAAATATCGCAGTGCTCCGTCCCAGGGCGGAGGGTTTGACTATATCCATTCTAAGAAATTGCGGCAAATGACGCGGGCAGCTGACAGCTGGGTTTTAATCAATCACTGGAAGGGAGAGTATGTTTTATCTGCCGCCGAAGTCAGTGGCTACGATTTTGAAATAAATTTTCTAGCAGAAATTTAGGCAGGTTCTTTACAACTTAACCATTATGGTATACTTATGCTTATTAGTATAAAATGCGGTGGGCAAAAGAGAGGGTTAAAATGCAAAGTACAATAAAAATTTCATTAACTTCGCTGTTGGCGTTCGCGGCAGCTTGCGCAGTAGCGCTGGCAATCCAGTCTACGCCGGCAACCGCACAAGGCGGCGAGGTAATCCGCCCCGATAATGAAGTGGCTCAAACAGAAGAAAAAAAGGAAGACAATAAAGAAGATAAAAAGGAACAAAACACAGGCGACAGTTTTACCTATAAAGCACAACCCGGCGATACGTATTCCGAAATGGCCCGTAAAGCCGTCCAGACTTACGGTATCGAAAATAACGTAAACCTAACCCCGGCCGGCATAGTTTATGCCGAAACCTTAATTACCAATGAAGCGAACGTCGGTTTGCTGGAAGTCGGTCAAGAAGTAAAAATCTCCAAAGATTTGGTTAAAAAATATGTAGAGGAAGCAGAAGAACTAAGCGGAAAACAGCAAAAGGCTTGGGGTTACTATGTGCAGTTTGTTGATTTTAATACGGATAAGGTCGGACAAGAATAGATAGTTCTTTCTAGGCAAGAATCAAGCCAATGTTCTTCCAATGAAGAACCAAATTGCTACTTTTGCGCCGTCAAAAGTAGCCAAAAACTCTTGGGCGTCGATCCGTCGTGATTGAGTTCATTGTCAAAAGCAACAATGGCTTGAAGGACTCCCGTTGGTCGGTCCAGTTCTCTTATTAATTTTTTAAGGCAAGAACTGGACTTGGCTTCAAGCCTTTAAATTGTTGTTTTGACACTCGAGGTCAGGACGGCTCTCTATGCCCAAACCCAAAAATTAGAATTCCATTATTTATTATCTGAGAAAATCTGAGATTTTCTCATCTGCTTTTGACCAGCATTTGCCAAACCGATTGGTTTGAATCAGGTTGGTTAGAATAGCTTAGGCAAAACTAAGTCCCTTTCGCTCCTATGAAAAATAGAAAGGGGCCGACTGCAAGGAGTCTTTTGCCTAACTAACCAGCCTGGTATTCCCAGGGACGTACCCTGGAAATATCAAAGCAGTCGTGTTTGGCAACCTGACGAGGTTTTTTGCCCCTCGTTTTTGACGACTCAAAAATGAGGGTTGAGCGGACATGGAATGTCCGGTTGAAATAAATAGTTAGTAATATATAGAATTTATGTTACTTGGTTTTCGAGTTTTGTAAGGCGCAGGTCTGTTTTTTTGTCTCGGCTGTCAGTTTTGTCGTTTATTTGCTCAATAGCTTCACCCACTCCGGCAAACCCCTCATCGACTTTATCGTTCAGCGCTTTTATATCCTGTCGTAATAAAGCCTCTGTTTGAGAAACTTTTGAATCAATAAATTGTTTTAAATCATAAATTTGATCGGCGTTCATAGCATCCATTTTAACATAACCAATCATCTGTAAAAATTTAAGGATATTTTGATAGGTATTTTTTTAGGTCGGATTCTTCGCGGGAGCGCCAGGCGATTTGGGATTCTATGGTAGAGAAGGCTACTTTGATGTCGCGGGTTAAGCCGGGGTCGGCTAGTTTAGGTTCAAAAAATTGCTTGAACTCATCATACCTGTCTTGAGTAGTAATGGTACCGGCGGCGAAGCGGACAAAATAAGGCAAAGTTTTTGGCCCGCCGAGTTCTTCGTAGCGTTCGTCCCAATTAGCTTTTAGCCACTCCCAAACTTCATTGCGGACGTACTTGTTGCGCATAAAAAGAGCGTACCACCTAGCCAAATCTTGCGCCCTGACAGCTCCGTTTTTAGCTAATCCCCATTTGATAATTCGCCGGGCTTGCTCGGGTTTACGGGTTGAGCAAAGGGCGGCGGAGATGGAGTGCTGGACGTCCGGGTTCGGAGTTTCTTCGTACTGCTTCATTAGCGAGTCAATGATCTTATCGCTTTGTTTTGAAAACCTGACGGCAGCTCCGGCGATCATGCCTCTTTGTTCACTCGGCAATTCATCTACGCTGGCGCAGGCTTTAAATCTTTTTAAGGCTTCATCTAGTGCAAGCTTGTTTTCGCCGCTAACGCTTAATCCTAAGGCGGTTTGCCTAAGCAGTTTGGTATTGGGATCGTCATGAGTCTCGTCATCCCAGCCCAGTTCACCGTACCAATAGGCCGATAATTTCACCTTTAGCGATTTTATTTGGGCATCGGCTCTGTCATCGCCTTCGGTTAGCAGCGATCCGTAATAAATCGCTCGGTATAACATGCTCCAAACGGCTTCGCGGGGTTCGCGGTCGCATTCGTCCACAATATCTATGATATCGGCCAGCTTGAAATCGCCTTTTTGAGTTAACAATAGCATGTCGTTCAGTACGTTGATCCGGCCGGTCGAGGGTATTTCTTGTTTGATAAGCTTTTGCTTGATGTTGTCCTTGGTTTCCTGATCCGTGTAGTTGACTACAAAGTGGCCGCTGCCGGCTTGGTTTAATACCGGCTCCACCTCGTCTTTATATTCCACACTGGCTGATTTTTTATCTAAAACATCAATAGCTAGTTTTTTATCAGAGAGCAACGGAATCGGCCAAAGAGACACATCATCTTCGCCGGCCAGCAAGAACCTTTTTTGGCTCAAATGCAGCTGATTACCCTTGCGGCTAATTTTGATCACCGGCATGCCGGATTTAATTAGCCAGGGAGTCATCAGGCTGTCGATATCTTGTTTGCTGGCTTGGCTGAATTCGTCCCAAAGGTCGCTACGCACGGTGTTTTTATAAGCGTATTTATCAAAGTAATTTTTAAGGCCGTTTCTGATAGCTTCTTCGCCGACGTAGTCATATAGCATTTTAAGCAGGCGCGCGCCTTTGGCGTAGACAATCGCGCCGTCAAATAAGGTGTGGATCTCGTCCGGGTGCTTAACTTCCAGGCTTACCGGCTGTACGTCCAGATAGTTATCGCGGTTGGACGCCGATATGACATCAGCCGACGTAAAGTCCTCCCACTGATGCCAATCAGGATGTAGATTATCCAAAGCAATGTGCTCCATAATGCTGGCGAAACTTTCATTTAGCCAAAGGTCATCCCACCACTTCATAGTTACAAGATTGCCGAACCATTGGTGGGAAAGCTCGTGCGCCACGACTAACGAGACATGCTGTTCGGTGGAAATGGAGCGATTTACCGGGTCGGCTAAAAGGGCTGCCTCGCGGTAGGTAATAAGTCCCCAGTTTTCCATGGCGCCAACTTCAAAATCGGGCAGGGCAACGTGGTCCATCTTTTTTAGAGGGAAAGGCGTCTGGAAATATTCAGCAAAAAATTCCTGGATTTTTATAGCTTCCTCAAGGGCGTAGGTCAAAAATGACTCCGGCTGGGCGGACGATGCCCATATTCGCACCTCGATACCGTTTTTGGTCTTGCTTTGCTTGTAATTCATATCGCCAATAACCCATGCCAGCAGATAGCTGGACATTACGGGAGTTCTTTCGAACTCAGTTTCTAGTCTCTTGTCGTTAGTCTCCGGCCTCTTCTTTTTACTAGCCACCCGTGACTGCCGATTAGCGACCAGTTTCTGAGACTTGACGGGCATATTTGAGAGTACTGTTTGGTTTTTGGGAGTGATAATCGTCAAATCAAACGTGGCTTTAGCTTCCGGCTCGTCAATGCAAGGGAAGGCCTCGCGGGCATGGTGGCTTTCAAACTGCGTGGCTACCAGCCAGTCTTGCTGGCCTTTATTCTTGAAATAGCAAGGGTAGAGCCCGACCATGATGTCGGTAATTTTTCCGGAGAATTCCAAAGTTACAGTGTAGTTGCCAGGATAAATCATCGATTGGCTGTGTAGCCGAACTTCCTGGAAGGACTTATGTGCGTTGATCCGTTCGATGATGATTCCAGCATCGCCTTTTTTATCGTGTTTAATTATTTTGGCCGAATTAATCTTCAAATCTTTTTGGTGAAAAGACAGGCGCTGACTAGGCCGTCCGGTTTTGCGGCCTTTTATAACTACCTTGCCGGAAAACTTTAAGTTAGCTTTATCGATATCCATCTCGAGACGGTAATTTTCCGGTTGGAACTGATCAAATAATCTGATAACTTTTTTTGCCATACCAGACAATTGTAGCGGACATAAAGGTTAATAGACAAAAAATTAAAAATATGATATACTAAAAAATTATGAGCAATAAGGAATGCGATCCGTTATCTATACCTGAATGTAGTCCGGAGGCTGGAATGATTTTGACATCCGGAGATCATACTTTTTTCGATCCAAATGGATCGCCGCTCCCACTTCGTGCATATGTCGAAGCCAGATATGCTGTTTTTGATTCAGGTTTGAACGTTGCTAGGCAAAATACCGGGCAGTGCTACAGAAGTCCAAAAGACGCTCAAATGGTAATTTTTTCTGGAGCCATGGCCTTAATTAGAAGCAGAGTAAAAGAAATACCTTGGTATCGTCCACTAAAAAGAGCTGCACGAGGAGGTCCGGCCATGGAGCTTCTATGTAGGATGAGCGACAAAGCCCTTAAGCCGGAATTTCGCCATGAAGCCTTTGTATATGCCGAAGAACAAGCCAAGCTCTTAGAAGAACGAGCTAAACGGGCAGAATAAGTTTATTGATAAAATGAATATTTGTAGTATTATTAAGTGAGTAGTCGGCCAGCGGGTCGGCTTTTTTCATTGGATGATGCGGTGAAAATTGAAATTGTGAAATGAATGAAAATTATAAAATGTAAATTGGAGTGAAATAACATGGAATTAGACTTTAAGCAGCTGTCGATGATAATCAAGGCAATTTCGGAGGAGAAAAACCTGCCGGAAGATTCAGTAAGAGAAGTGGTGGAGCAAGCCTTGGCAGCAGCTTACCGCAAAGACTTCGGCGACCGCGATCAGGAAATTAGGGTTGAAATGAACTTAAATAAGCAGTCAATCGATATATTTATCGCCAAGGACGTAGTCGAGGAAGTCGGCGATGAACGGTTCGAACTTAGCTTAGAAGACGCAAAAAAAATCAAAAAAGACGCCAAGCTGGACGATCAAATCGAAATACTGGAAAAGCCCGAAACATTCGGCCGCGTGGCCGCCCAAACCGCTAAGCAAGTGATTTTGCAGAGGCTCCGCGAAGCTGAGCGAGAAATTATAATGAGTGAATTCCACGATAAAATCGGCACGGTTTTAAACGGTATTGTCTCGCGCGTTGAAGGAAGAGTTGTCCGGATAGAATTAGGAAAGGCCCAGGCGATCATGCCGGCCGGCGAGCAGATACAAAATGAAAGGTACCACCCGGGACAGAGACTAAAGGTTTACCTGAAAGACGTGGAACGTGGTTTTCGCGGCCCGCAGCTGGTCGTATCCCGGGGTAATACGGAATTTATCGAATGGCTGTTTAGGGCTGAGGTGCCTGAGATGGAAAGCGGGGCCGTCGAAATCAAGGCAATCGCCCGCGAGGCTGGCGTGCGAAGCAAGCTGGCGGTCGCCAGCACCGTGCCGGGCGTTGACCCCGTAGGTACATTTGTCGGAGGCCACGGAACACGCGTAAACGCTGTGATGAGCGAAGTCGGCGAGCGCGAGAAAATCGACATTGTAGTTTGGGACGATTCGCCTATAAAACTTATCGAAAATGCTCTAAGCCCGACCAAGGTAAGCAAGATAGAAATGGACGAAGCCCATAAAAAAGCTACCGTATTTGTCCCGGAAGATCAGCTAAGCATTGCTATCGGCAAAAGCGGGCAGAATGTGCGCCTGGCCAGCAAGCTAAGCCAATATGAACTGGACATAGTGGCTGAAAACGGCGCCAGACGATCAAATGATGAAAACGTTGCTCAAGATACAAAAGAAGAGAACCGCCAGGAAGTATCCGAATCGAAAGAGACAGTTTCCAAGCCTTTAGGCGGCCAGAAACTCAAGAAAAAAGAACAGCTGGAGAGCAGCTTGCTGGAGGCTATAGAAGAACACGGCGAAGGCTCTAGTAAGTAGCATGTTTGTCAATATTGTAATAATATTGATTAATAATGAGTCGTGAAACAATATCAGAGTAACCATGGAGCTACCGCGTACTGCTTTTACAGCCAGTTTGGAATACGGACAGTGCAGCCTTGCCTCGGCTGAACTTCATAAGCGAACCTATGAGCTTATGCAGGACCCGGAGTTAACCAGAGAGCAAACGTTGTATATGCTTGAAGAGGGTAGTGTGTGCACGCAGGATTCATTAGTAGTTCCTGTAGCATCCGTGATGACTCTTGAAGACGGCCGGGAAGTTCAGTTGGCACTCACTCAACAGGCCAAAAAAGATGCAGATGTAAGCCTGAGTGCGATTACCAGAGAAGACGTGGCTTTGCCGCTGGCTAGTTTTGTGCGCCGGGGCCAGAGCTCAGAATGTGATTACGTGCAAATTGGCCAAGAAATGCACGACGAAGCATTCGTGCTTACCTCGCAAGACGAGTATTCCCGCAAAGAGGTAGTCGAAACTATGCGGAAACTACTAGAAAAGACGCCTCTGCTTGCTGTATACGGCGATCTAATAGAAGAAGCTGGAGCACATTTTGTTGCGCCCGTTAGTCAAGCTAGGGCGATTTTTGATTATATTTTGTGCAATAAGGTCATTAAGCGCGACGATATACTTCCCCAGTACCGTACCTACAAATATTCAAAAGAAGCTGTTACAGCAGCAGCTTTTTTTGTGGCGGCTGGATACGAGGAAGAATACAACTTTAGCAGCGGTTACTGGGACGCGACCCATATGAATGACAGGAAGCTCCGAAAAGACATTAGAATGCTCAAAGAATTCCTTAATAACCCTAGTTTAAGAGCAATTAGACAAGAAGAGGTGCCGGGAAGTCGTACACCAGTGGTAAGGTCTGCCCTTATCTATGAAACTTGTAAGCGTTTAGGTGTTGATGAAAATCATCAAGCAATACAAGCCCAAAATGCACATGACCTAATGGAGTCGCTTGACGTGAACCATCAGTTCGACGAGCAGCTTGGTGAAATCTCACCTGCTAATGAACTGGTTATCAAATACCTGGGTCGCTTAGCTAACGTTCAAAACCCACTTTCTATTACTGAAAGAATTGATGCAGACGGTGCGCCCGCTGAAATAGACTTCTTCGTGGAAACAGAACGCAAAGGGAACAGCGACCATGTTTCCGTAGCGATCCGTCCAGCAGCTCAGCCAGACAAAGTCGAAAGCACTGTGCTGCACACAGCCATAGACAGGACTGCCAAGCCCCATATGGAAACAGATGACCTCGAGGAACTAAATTGGATTCTAGGCCGCGTAGTCGCTAAACATGCCGCAAGAAACTAAGTTAGCACTCTTGACACAAGAGTGCGGCTTGCTGGAGGGGCTATAGAAGAACACGTGGAAGGTGACAACTAAGCGTAATACCACCGCCGGAAAGCAGGTATAAGCAGGCCTATGCCGCTGACAAAAAACCGCATACCCAAGATAGCGATCACAAAACTAAACGCTACCGGCAGAACCAGAGCGGGAAATTCCTCGCTGACGCCTACTTTTAAAAGATTACCGGCGTAGCTGAAAAATACAAACGTACTGACCAGCAGCAGAACGGTGCCTGCCATTTTCACTAATAAACTTTTAAATATTCCCTCCAAGGATATCAGCCAGAAAAGTACACCAAATCCCGAGTGTTTTTTTATAAGATCGGCGGCTTCTTCCGCCGAATAAATAAAGGCGTAGATTATTTTAAATAAGCTAAAGAGTAATATATAGCAAAGCACGCCTACCGTAGCCCATAAAATAAAAATTGAAGAGTGCATAAAAATTTCCAGCTGGTTTAACCAATGCCATAGAGCTTCCAGGCCGTTTTTTGCAAAATCAATCGGGTTGGTTTGATCGGCGGTATTGTCTAAAATCGTATTTCCGATTGAACTCAAATTGAGCGACACCAGAATAATAACCGCTAATATTGATTCCAAGCCAAAAAATAGCAAGCCGGGAAAAAAGAAGTGCCTGATTCTCAGTTGGTTTTGTACTTCGTCGTTATATGCCATTTGTTTTTATTTAACAGACTGAATCTATTATACTATAGAAGTGCAAAACTAAATTGGCACTCTTGATCTTCGACTGCTAATTGCTATAATAGATTCAGTGGAACCTAAAGACCACGAAAACTTGCATAAAAAAGGAATTTAGCGAAAGCGTAAACTTATGCCACCATCAGCAGATTTTCAAGATTTTTTAAACCATCTAACCGAAAACGCTCTGGCTAGCCTGCGTCATGCGGACGGCGTGGCCAGAAGCAGCGGCAGCCCATACGTGGGAACTGAACATTTATTGCTCGGCGTTTTGTCCCAAGAATCTTCTATCGGGGCCAAAATGCTGGATAATGCCGGCGTGACTTTAAGCAAAGCCAGGCTGGCGCTTAATGTCAGCGCGCCGGCGCTGGGAACGGTCGGTTCGAAAGGTCTCAGCGAAGTTGCCAAGCTGACGCTTCGTATGGCCTATGAAATTGCCCAGGATTTTAATCAGGAATATTGCGGCACGGAACACATTTTGTATAGTATTTTGACGCAAAAAAATGCCAGGGCCAGCGAAATGCTTCGTTCTATGGGCGTGGCGATCGAGCCTTTAATAGGCGAGCTGGAGCAATTTTTAAGCCGCCAGCAGGGAAACAACAACCATGTAGAATCCAACTCTCGGCGCACCAAGCGCTCCAAGAAAACCACGCTTGATTTCTTTGGTACCGACCTGACCGCCAAGGCAAAAGAAGGCAAACTTGACCCGGTGATAGGCCGCGACGACCAGCTGACCCGTCTTATTACTATTTTGAGCCGCCGCACGAAAAATAATCCCGTGCTCATCGGCGAACCGGGCGTCGGCAAGACGGCCATTGTGGAAGGGCTAGCCTCGCGCATTAACAGCGAAGAGGTGCCCGACAACCTTATGGGCCGGCGGATAATTATGCTTGATCTGGCGGCTATGATAGCGGGCACAAAGTACCGGGGCGAGTTTGAAGACCGGCTCAAAAAAGTCATGGCCGAGCTGGAACAGGATAAAAAAACCATTGTTTTCGTAGATGAACTGCATCTTATTGTCGGGGCTGGAGCCGCTGAAGGCGCTATGGACGCCGGCAATATGCTAAAGCCAGCGTTAGCCCGCGGTAAAATCCAGCTGATAGGCGCTACTACCACGAATGAATACGGTAAATATATAGAAAAAGATGCGGCCCTGGAACGCCGTCTGCAGCCGGTAGTCGTGCCGGAATCCACGCCGGCGGAGACAGTCAACATCCTAAAAGGCCTGCGCAAGCATTACGAAACATTTCATAATGTCAGCATAACCGACGAAGTCATTGAAGATACCGTACGGTTTGCCAAACGCTACATAAACGATCGCTACATGCCCGACAAGGCCATTGATCTTATAGACGAAGCCTCCGCCCATGTAAAGGTAGGCAAGGGAAAAACTCCGCCGGAACTGCGCAAAGCGCAAAAAGAACTGCGCTTGCTCCAGGTGAGAATTGAAGACGCCGCCGTGGCTGAAGATTACGAGATGGCCGCGAATCTAAAAACCAAAGCTTCCCGCTTGAGTGAAGAAATTATCAAACTCCAAACGAAATACAATGACGGCAAAGTTATAAAGCTATCCAGCGACGACGTGGCGGAAGTAGTGGCCCGCATAACAGGTGTGCCGATCACCAAGGTTATTCGCTCCGAGGCTAAATACTTGCTTAATCTGGAGAAGATTCTGGCCAAATATGTCATTGGCCAGCAAGAGGCCGTGACTGCCGTATCGGCAGCCGTAAGGCGTAATCGGAGCGGTATTACCGATAACAAGCGGCCGATTGGTTCGTTCGTATTCCTTGGACCGACCGGAGTCGGCAAGACCGAACTTGCTAGAGTCTTAGCCCGTGAGTTTTTCGGTTCTGAAGACGCGCTGGTTAAGATTGACATGTCCGAATTTGGCGAGCATCACACGGTCTCCAGGCTAATGGGCGCGCCGGCCGGCTACGTCGGCTATGATGACGGCGGGCAGTTAACAGACAAAATACGCCGCCAGCCCTATAGCTTGGTGCTGTTTGACGAGATCGAAAAAGCCCATCCGGACGTGTTTAATACCTTGCTGCAGGTGTTAGAAGACGGACGGCTGACGGACGGTAAGGGCCGGGCAATCGACTTTAGCAATACTATCGTCATCATGACCAGCAACATCGGAGCAGAAAAACTGCAGAAAGAATCCCAGCTGGGCTTTGACGTTAGAAATAATCAAGACAAAGAAAATCTGGAAGATCTGCATGAGCGCAACCGGGAAAGCGTTATGGATAGCCTGAAGAAAATGATGCGTCCGGAACTTTTAAACCGTATTGATAAAACCATTGTTTTCAGGGCTTTGACCAAAGATGAAATTTCCCAGATACTTGATTTGCAATTGTATGAGCTAAGCAATCGATTGCTAAGGAAGGGGCTAGGTCTCAAGGTCAATACAGCGGCTAAAAAACATCTCGTGGAGCACGGCTATGACGCTAAAAACGGCGTACGGCCAATGCGCCGCCTGCTGATGGATACGGTGGAAGATAAAATTTCCGACGGGATATTAAAAGGCGAATTCCAAAAAGGCACAGTAGTCCAGGTAAGCGTCAGAAACGGAGAGCTGATTTACAAGGCCGATAAAGAAGTAGCCCAAACCGCCAAGGTTTGATCTAGAAAAAATCTAAAACTATTTCGGCGGTACTTCGTACCTACC
>JAHWKM010000016.1 GCA_019347895.1 Candidatus Parcubacteria bacterium
TACTTAAACGAGCCGCAGCCCTTAATGCTCTGCTTGATTTTACCTTCAATAAAGTCTGCTTCCGGACCGCAGTCATTGATTAAGATAGCTTTATGCTTATCAAAGTCAACGTTTTGTTTCAAAGATTCAATGCAGTCGCTTAGAGATGGCCAGTCGCCATAAATAGGTATTACTATTGTGACTTTATTTGACGCAGTCATGCCTCTATCTTTTTATTACTCTTCCTGCTTTGTGCCGGGCACGCTTATATACAGTTCGCGTGCGATCTTTTAGTCTTTTTTTAAACAAGGTTTTTATTGTTGTACTATCTGTTTCTTTCAAGTAATCGTCTGTTATTAATAGATATTCTATTAATCTGTGCGTAAAGTTTATCGGTCTACTGGATTTTATTTGATCCTTGGAATTAACTATTGCTTCAATGTTTCTAAATAGATTCTCCGCATTATGCTCACTCCCCATCATTTCTCCGGCTTTTATCTTAGACTTTTCGCCATGGACTTCCACAAGCTCGGGATTGTTAACGTAATTACCTATACATTTAGCTAGGGTACCGATATCGCCAGGCGAATATAAATACCCATTCTCGCCCTCGTCTATCATCTCAGTAGTTCCTCCTGTATTTGTCCCGATTACCGGCTTGCCTATGGCCATATATTCAAAAGTTACACGTCCAAACGCTTCCATGCGCGATGCCGTTACACCCACGTCTGCCTTCGCCACATAAGCCAGCGGGTTTTTTTGGTGGCCGACCAAATGAACTTTGTCGTGCAAATTATTATCAGCAATAACTTTTTGTATTTCTTGCTTGTACTCGCGTGGTCCGTTACTGCCAATTAGGCAAAGTTCTGCGTTTATACCTTTTTTATTAAGTTTCGCCGCGGCTTTCACAATCTCAAGCTGCCCCTTTGAGACCGTGAGTGTGCCTGTAGCAGCGATCTTTAGGCTATTTTGATCTTTATATGGATTCGCAACTTTTGCTTCGGATAATTTAGTTAGCTTCTCTATATCAAAAGGGTTGTACACTACTTGGATCTTTTTTTCGTCTATGTAGCCACTCAAGTACTTTGCCAGGGCTTGGGAATTGGTTGCAACCAAGTTTGATAAATTACCAACATCCTGGAGAGTTTTTACTCTGCCAATCTCATAGATTCGCCCATGGTCTAAGTCGCCGTATTCCCGCACAAACCACACGTGCGGGACATTTTGATAGTATGCTGCTAGCGCCGCCCACGGACAGACGACCGAATTAGTTAACACCACGTCAGATTTTGATGACTCTATTATCTTTTCTATATCACTGATAGTTTTGGTATTTTTAAGGGCATGATTATAAATATCTTCATTTGATTTTGGAGGATCATCCACTGACCAAAAAGTGTAGTCCAGCTCATGGTATTTCCAGCCTCGTTTCTTTAATGCCGCGCCTAATGAACCAACTGGCTTATGCAGTATAAATTCAGGTTCAATACTATAGTCTTTAGCCCATAAATCAAAAACATCCAGTAAGGACTTTTCCGCCCCACCGACTAATACTGAAATATGCGATAAAACCAATATTTTAATCGCTTTTTTTTCCTTTTTCATTACGTTTAGTAAGTTTAGATCCTTTCAAATAGAGCCTTACTACCCGGCTCTTTTTTAAGCGAATTACTTCAGACTGAGCTTCTTTATGTTCTTGTTTGACCTTACTATACACATTTTTAAGCTCTGTATGCTTTTTCTCTAGTTTTTTATATTCATTTTTATTTTGCTTCCTCCAATTGCTGATGTGCTTATCGGTAATATCCAAGGGGCTCTTAATAGGAAGTGCTTGATTAACATGAGGCCCAGGTTTAGCCGATCCTATAAACTGATATGCAGCTGCGTTAAGCGATTGAAGTAATTTTCTGAATTCTTTGGTGGGCTTTAGCCCAACTTCACTAAGCTCTTCCGCAGCAACGTCTAAAGGTACGTCTCTCACCACATAATCAAATTTAGTTATTTTATAGCCTGCAGCGTTTAGAACACGATATACTTCTTCCTTGTTATAAAAATGAAGATGGGTTTCATCGAGAAGGCCAGTTCGACCATACTCAATATTCCCCTTAAGTATCATTAATCTGACTGACATATGTGTGATATTGGGCATAGAAAAAATTAAAACTCCGTCTGGTTTAAGTAGCGACCGTATTTTTTTAAGAGCTTCTATAGGACGAGCTAGATGCTCGATAACATCTCCCATAAATACTACATCGTATTTATCATCAACATCTAACGAGTCTGTTTCAACGTTAATTTTATAAACCTTTCTAAGTTTTTTTCTAGCTTCTTTAATATCATCATCGTCTATCTCTATACCATCAACAGTACATTTTTTCTGTTTTATTAATGCTTCGCCAAAAACTCCACTACTACACCCTATATCCATCACAGACGAGCCGGGAGGTATCATATCGAATGTTTTAGTCCACGAGTTGTTAGTGTCTTTAAGGTTAAATTCTGAGCTTGAATAGTTAGACATTATTTCTCCATTTATGGTCTAGTTTAACAATACCTCCCCATTTTTGCACAGTATCAGAATCAATCACTACAGCTGGTCCTTCGTCAATAAATTCTAGTTTTTCACTATCATCTTTACCAAAGAATCCTATCTTAAACATATAGTTACCCTCGCCAATATCCAATTTTATGTTGTAGCCGATATTGTTATCGGTAATATCAAAATTGTCTAATATTGTATTGGCACCGAAAACGTATTCTCCTGTCTGCCTTATAAGTGCAACCCCTATATTCTTCACTTCTGGATTTTTCCAAGAAAGTTTAAGTATTGCCGTGTCGCCGTAGTTAAATTTATTGGACTCTTTCCCGTGATCGTTCATTAACTCACAGGTTATTCCCTTTGTAGTGAAATCTTCTTTGCTTTTGTTCTGGTTTTTCAATTTATTATCAAAATAGATTTCTTTGTTGTTCTTAGCGTATAAATAGGCGACTTCTTGTGCGGACCCTTGACTCTTTATTAGCCCTTCTTCGATCAATATAGCTCTATTGCAGTATTTTTCTATAGCACCCATATCGTGCGTAACTAGTACAACGGTCTTATTCTCACGTTTAATTTTTTCGAAGTAGTCAAAGCACTTTTTTTGGAAATTTGTATCGCCTACCGCTAATACTTCATCAAGCAAAAGTATGTCGGATTTAGCTCGTATGGCTATAGAGAAGGCGAGGCGGACTTGCATACCTGACGAGTAATTTTTAAGTTTTTGATCCATGAATTTTTCTATTTCGGCGAAATCTACAATCTCTTGATACATAGCATCAATTTCCGGACGGCTAAAGCCCAACAAAGCTCCGTTTAGATATACATTGTCCCTGCCGCTTAGTTCTGGATTGAAGCCTACTCCTAGTTCTATAAAAGGCACTAAGCTTCCGTTTACCTTTATGTGTCCCTTATCCGGAGTGTAAACTCCAGCCATGCATTTGAGCAAGGTACTTTTGCCGCTGCCGTTGCGCCCGACTATACCGAAAAACTCGCCTTTTTTAATCTCGAATGAAACACCGTCAAGCGCCATTTGTTTTTCATTCTCGAACTTAGAAAAGGGATTTACAAAAAACGACTTGAGCGTTCCCGCCTTTTGGTGAGGCAATAGAAATTGCTTTGAAACATTTTCAACCTTTATGGATATATTATTGTTGTCGTTCATCCCATTAGTGCTCATTAGACTAGCTCCGCAAAATATTTTGATCGTTTAGAGAAGTACTTTATACCTATAAACAGCGCGCCGAAAACTATCGCTATAGGTACTAGCTGCATCAAGCTATTTTGGTAAACGTCAGGTATACGAACTACTCCGGAATAGGTTATGACTGATCGGGCATCTTCTATAATCTGTACTAACGGGTTCATCAGCATTATCTGCTGAACGATTTCTATTGGTACTCGGCTGAGCGGATAAATGACCGGTATGGAATAAAACAATGCCTGGCGGACTACCTCCCAAATATGGTCGATGTCGCGCAGCTTTACGTACATAGCCGACAGTAAAAAACTAAAGGCTATAGTGAACAATACAAGTTCCGCTATAAGCAGCGGGAAAACAAGTAGAGTCATCCATGAAACGGCAGTGCCAGTTCCGAAGGCCACAAAAACAAAAACCACCAAAAGATTAAGTAGCATATTAATAAAGGCCGAAGCGACTGAGGCAACCGGGATAAGATGCCTGGGGATGTCTATCTTTCTGATCAAGCTGCTTTTAGACACGACTGACTTCAGCGCTCCGCCTGTAGCTTCGGCGAAAAAGTTGAAAAGTACAATCCCAAGTAGTAGAGATAGAGCGTAGTTAGGCTCAGTGCCTAACTTTAGTATTTTCGCGAAAACCACATACAAAATCGCAAACATAAAAAGCGGTTTCATAACCGACCATAAATATCCAAGAATTGATGCTTGATAGCGCAGCTTGAAATCCGTCCGAATCATTTCAAACAGTAGGTTGCGGTTTTTTTTGGGTAGAATTTGTCTCATCGGTAATTTACTTCTTTTATTATAAAATGGAGACTAGATATATGGAAACTAAAATTGCCGTAGTGGTCCCTAATTGGAACGGCGCAGAATTTTTGCGGGATTGCTTAGATTCCCTGAGGAATCAAAGCCAGTCCGCACGAGTAGTAGTTGTAGACAATGGATCTGAAGATGAGTCCGTAGAAATTATAGAAAAGGATTATCATGATGTAATCTTGCTCAAGAATCCGAAGAATCTGGGTTTTGCGGGCGGAGTTAATACCGGTATTCGCTTCGCGCTCGAAAACGGCGCCGACATGATAGCGCTTTTTAACAATGATGCCATAGCCGATCGCCACTGGCTTAAACATCTGACGGCAAAGATGGAAAGTGATCCAAAGTACGGAATTGTGGCCAGTAAAGTACTCAAGAAAGAAGACGGGCTCATAGACAACACGGGCGAAAGTTTTTCAATTTGGGGCCTGCCCTATCCTCGCTCCCGCGATGAGAAAGCTGATAGTGCAGAGTCTAGCGACGAGCTGTTCGGCGCATCGGGCGGATCCACTCTTTATCGAAGCAAGATGCTGGAATCTATCGGTTTGTTTGACGAGCGTTTTTTTGCGTATTACGAAGATGCTGACATGAACTTTCGCGCTCAGCTGGCTGGCTGGAAGGCTAGGTACGCCAAAAAAGCTATCGTTCATCATGTGATTGGCGGTACCAGCGATAAAATGGGCGGTTTCACGACTTACCAGACACTGAAAAATTTGCCGATGTTAATGCTCAAAGACGTACCGCTAGGACTTGCGCCAAAGATGTGGCCGAGATTTTTCGTTATGTACTGCGGGCTTTTTATACGGGCGCTTCTAAGAGGTTATGTATTTTTAACTTTTAAGAGTCTTTTCCTGCTGATAAAGAATCTGCCTCATATATTACGAGAGCGGTTCAGAATCCAGCGAAGCCGGAAGGTTAGCAATGAGTATATTTGGTCGATACTATATAAAGACTTACCGCCAAATTCGCACAAACTACACAAGGTCCGGTCGTTTTTGACCTTTGGCAAGCACTAGTCCTGCCAGGAGCCACCACTGGATGTCTACGGCTTCGTTGATCCAGATGTGCGACACCATGTTGACTAATATTATTCCTGCCAACACGGCAAGAAGCAGGTGGACGTACGGGCTGGGCGATAGATCCCACAATGATTTAGCTACGAATATAAGCATTGCCATTAAAATCACCAGGCCGATAATACCGGTCTCATAGGCGATTTGGACGAAATAATTTTCGGTTTGGTTTTCTTTATTGTGCAGGGACACCCAGCCGGCGGTACCCGGGCCGTAGCCGGCAGGATTTTCTATAACGGCTTTTGTTCCCTCGGCCACCCGGGAAATATGCTGTTCGTTGGAATCCTGGGCTACTGACGTGTTTTCATCGCTGTGAAAAATAATATTTTGCACTATATATTGGTCGCGCATAGCGAAAACAAACAAGCTTAATGCTACTAGCCCGGCCGCCAGAAAATATTTATATTGAAGCGCCCATTTAACCAAGTTGTGACGGTACGTCAGCGCGAACATTAAGCCAACCGAGAGAATAACGCCGCCAAGCGCGCTGCGCGAAAACGTCAAGAAAAGCACCAACAAATGAAGCAATAGCAAGCCTGAAATTAGTATCCTTTTACCAGAGCGCCAAAATTTAACCAGCGCGTAGCTGAGGAGCGTGATTGGCATGATTAAAAAAGTGCCGAGCGAATTGGGGTCGCGGATGGTAGAAATTACCCGGAAAAAATCAGGATTTTCATCGATGAAAAAGGCCGGCTTTACGCCTCTTTCCAGCGAATATCCAAAATGCGTCATGATATCCTTTGGCAAAAACCACTGCGCTAAACCGACCAATGAAACAATCGTGGTTATGGCTATCAATATCTTGAAGACCGTTCTAAGATTTATTTTCTTATCTATCAGCAACACGGCTCCGTATCCCAAGATCAAATAGCCAAAAAGCCGGGAGTTGTAGACCGTTCCAAGCAAGGCCGGTCCGTCCGGTATCTCCGGATTCATAACCCAAACGATTAGGTGTGTGGAGGTGTATAAAACACTAAGAGCCACTATTATCCAAAAGTGTTTATTCTTAAACCGGCTCTTGTAATAGACCAGCGCTATAGTCAAACCAACTGCCAAAATCAACAAAACATCCTTGCCGACTTTCCACGCGTTGAGCCCGCCGGTAAAAGTGCTGAGCCACTGGCTTAAAAAAATATGAAACGGCATGTAGATCAGTAGTGCCAGTGCACCATAATATGGAAGCCTGTAAATTTTTTGCATTAATATTATTGTACCGTAATACTAACGCAGCTATTAAATTCAATCTTGACTAAACTGGACTAAGTTTGTTATAATAGTGCTTATGGATAAAGTAATCACCATTCACGAAGCTAAGACTCACCTGTCGAAATATATCAAGCAAGCCAAAGCCGGCAAGCCAGTTCATATTGGCTCGTTCGGCAAGGAAGAAGTAATGCTTGTGTCCTCTAGCCCCAAAAAGAAACCTGTAAAAATCGGCATCTGGGCTCACAAGCGCAAACCTAACGCCTATAAGGACGAGGATCTTATCGGGCCGGATCCTGACATCATAAAAGACTTCGAGGACAGTGCTAACAAGCCGTTTCCTGAATGAAAAATCTATTGATTGATTCGCATGAGCTTATATGGATGCTGTTCGAGCCTAGCCGCATAGATAAAACTACCGAGGCGATACTTGCGTCTGCCGACATAGTATATGTTTCCTTGGCAAGCGTATGGGAGTTGGCAATAAAACATAATAAAGGCAAGCTGGTCTACGGACCGGATGAACTACTAGAAGGTGTAGAAGCACTGGGAGCGAAGCTGCTTCAGATTAGCCCTGAGCATATTCTCGCGTTAAAGAACATAAAAACATTTCACGCCGATCCGTTTGACAGAATACTGTTAGCGCAAGCCAAAACCGAAAATTTACTGCTAATTACAGCTGATACGGAGATACTTAATCTGAAATTTGATTATATAGTTAACGTAAGGAGTTAGCTTGTGAGCTGGAACTATAGAATCATTAGACATGACGCAGGTAACGAGCAATATCTTGCGATTCACGAAGTATTTTATTCAGAAAAAGGCGAAATAGAGAGCTGGACAAGCGAACCAATAGATATAATCGGCGAAAATAGACAGGAAATTATAGGCACAATAGAAAATATGCTCAAAGACTGCAAGAAACAGCCTGTACTAAGTGAGGCTAAGCTTATAGAGTCAACTAGTAGTAAAAATCATGGATAAAACTAAACACATAGTAATAGACGCCAGAATCCGCCGGTCCAGCACCGGCCGGTACGCCGACAGGCTGATCGAACATCTTCAAAAATTTGATAAAAAAAACAAGTATACGGTGTTGCTAGCACCGGGGGATGCATGGTCGCCCACTAGACGCAACTTCTCAACAGCCGTATGCCGCTACAAACAATTTTCCTTTAACCCGTTGGAGCAATTCGGTTTTGCCTGGCAGCTTTATCGGCTCAAACCGGATTTGGTACATTTCACGATGACCCAGCAGCCGGTTTTATACTTTGGCAAAAACGTAACGACTACGCATGATTTAACCATGCTCAGGTACAGCAAGCCCGGGCGGCTTCCTAAATGGCTGCACCGCGTTCGCATGCGGGCCTACCGCTTTTTACTTTGGCAAAGCCATCGAAAAGCCAAGATAATATTAGTGCCGAGCGAATACGTCGGTATCGAGGTTAAGAAACATCATCTTTTTGTTGGCCGCAAAATCAGGGTCACCCTTGAAGCTAGCGAACCCCCGGTAGCCGAAAAGGCAAAATCCCCAGAAGTATTAAAACCCTATCTACAATCTACAAACTACGAACTACGATTTTTACTCTACGTCGGCAGCGCCTTCCCGCACAAAAACCTAAAACGACTGATAAAAGGCTTCCAGACTGTCCGGGAAAAGCAGCCCGACCTGCAGCTGGTCCTAGCCGGCAAGCGCGAACAGCATTCCAATCGACTGGAGAAATGGGCTGAGAAAAATGACTTGTCTGAAAACGTTATTTTTACCGGCTTTGTGAGCGAGCCGGAGCTCAAATGGCTGTACGAAAACGCGCTGGCCTACGTCTTCCCGTCTCTAAGCGAAGGCTTCGGCCTGCCCGGCCTGGAGGCTATGGCCCATGACTGCCCTGTTGTCAGTTCCGATGCAACCTGCCTGCCGGAAATTTACGGCGACGCCGCGCATTACTTCAACCCCAAATCCGAACATGACATTGCCGATGCTATAAAAAAAGTCATAAACAACGAAAAATTCCGCAAAGACCTAATCAAAAAAGGCCGCAAACAGGTAAACAAATATTCCTGGCAAAAAATGGCCGCCCAAACCCTGCAAACCTACGAAGAAGCCCTACAATAATTTGCTATGCATACAGCCAAGATGTCTACAACAAAAGCAAGCGTATATTTCATGCGATCGCGTATAATATGCATTAATATTTTTAGAATTTGAATCTGTTTTTAAGAACTTCTGCTTTGTCTATATGGGTTGTTTCTATATAAGTTACATATCGGTCGACACCGTATTTTGAGCAGACTAGCTCTATTTCTCCTCTGCAAGGATGCGGGAAAATCCAAACGCTTTTTTGCAATTGCTTAAATCCAAGTTCTTTTATTTTATGGGTTAGCCCGTCCCGGCCAGCTTTTTTCGTTTCAGGTATGTCAAAAAGTACTAGGCGCCATTTTTTGTCCCAGTGCTTCGGGATTGGGATATTTACCCGATCAAGCTCGGCTTTTTGCAGTCTTTTTTTACCTTTGCTCGTAATTTGCAGTCCGTGCTCGTAGCTGCCCCTTACCAGGCCGTTGCGGCGCATGTAATCCAGTGTCTTGCGCAGCTCCCTTTGCCGGTCACGTTTGTCCATTTTTTTAAAATAGAGTTGAAGCGGCCTATCCAAGGCTTGGATCGCATTCGGTGCAAGCAAACCGACAGAAGCCACCCCGCCAAAAACCATAATTTTCAACATTCCATCAACAACATCCGTTATCTCGCCTCTTTTTGGCATGTGCATATTATACGCGATCGCTTAAAATATGCACGATTGCTATTTTGAAAAATTAGGTTTTTATTATACAATCTCATTTTAATATTCGAGCAAGTTAAGAAAAGGTGTATTTGTGGCAAAATCGGGCAATAAAAAGCAAAAGGCTAACTCTGGACGGATAAGCCGACTTAAATCCTGGGCTTTCAGGCATAAGATTTGGGCTGGCATCAGCTTTTTAATTATTTTGTATGTTTTTGTTTGGTCGACTCAAGCAGCCGTGGAACGATATAGCTACTTTCGCGTTGAGCAAAAGTTGGAAAATATGCTCGCCACTCTCCCCAATGGTAAAGAATCTAATCGCAAAATAGAGACTGAGCGTCGTTGTGGCAGAGGCAGCGCTAAATTTAGTGCTGGTCCTTTGCGATGCTCCGTAGAAAAAAGAGCAACGTATCAGCTTAGTGAATTCAAAAATCCTGAACAGATTTATCCAGAGATATACAATCACTTAAACCACCAAGACTTTGTGAAAAAAGACTCTATCTATATTGGTTTAGATTTGGGAGGAGAACTAAACCCGTCAGATGTGAAGAATGAGATGTTAGAAGAAATAGGCGCAGATTACCAATTAAAAACTTTAAAAGACTTTAATTGTCCCATTGTTGTTGCTATTGAAGGTGAAAATGCCGTGATTTATACCTTCTGTTCAAGAGATGCCCGAATGGAGTTTTTTAAATTATATAAACCATAATTAGATATTAGGGCATGCTCCAAAATTTAAAAAAATTAACTACTTTAGAATTTAGGTTTTATGGTTTGACCGTATTACTTCTAGTTTTTGTCTTTGTCGGTGTCGTTTTATTGGGAGAGAAGAGCGCTAATATCGCGGCTGAGGAAACTAGCCTTATCGATGAAGGTGCCATTGTACTAACTACTATCGGAGGCGACCAAGTACCATCCGCTATTTACGGCGGCCAGGAATGTTATTACGATCAAAAGTTTGTATTGCGGCCCGAGAAGCGAAGGACACCGTTAAACCCTTATGGCCAAAAGGAAGAAAGCTATATAGGGTGCGGTGTTAATACCACATATGGGGTAAGTGACAACACAGGTAATTTAACTCGCCTTGGCACCAATGTTACCGGCCCGTTATTTTACGCTCAGGGCGAGAAGGGCACACAAGCCAAATTGCCATACCTAGCCATACCTAACAGCGATTCATTTTTTGAATACGTAAAGAATCCTACCAGTAGCAGTGGGTGGCATTTAATACTTCACAAAAATATCAGCCAAAAACTCGAGACAATGACATCTAGCAAAACAGGCGAAGTTAGGCACTATTTTGACTACAGCGCCGGGCAATTCTTAATCGATCGGCAGGGAAACAAGATAAGCAGAAGCTACAACCAAAATTATTCACCAAACGGTAAGTTTATGGTATTCCATTCTAACTTAGGGTTAATGCGACTGGATATTGATACGGGAGAGTATCTGATTTTTGATAAACCGCACTATAACCCATCGTATGGAACTCCTGGTTATTCTTTTGCTATTAGTCAGGACGGACGCTACGCTGTAGTTATTAAGAGCACCTTTCATATAGCCCGGCTTTATGACCTAAATACCTGTAAAGGTGACGCAACGCTTGAGAAACCGCTTAATTGCCAGTCTATAGAACTTGATGAGCTTGCCGACCGGATAGATCCTAGGCCAAATGAGTCTGGTGTAGGGAAACCACTTTTTACTAGCGACAATACTCTTAAATTTCTTCGTGGATATAAAAATGCAAACGGTGAACGTCAAATAGAAACCCAGCTTCTGTCTATTGGCGAGCCGGTTTTGTTTAATTATTTAGGTTTGGGAGATTCGTTCGCTGCTGGCGAGGGTGCTTATATCTATAAGCCCGGTACTGATGTTACTACCCCGCTTAACAAATGTCACTTATCTTTAGGCTCTTATCCGTTGTTAATTGGTCAAAAGCTAGGTTTTAGCACCTATAATTCGGTTGCTTGCTCGGGAGCGAAACTGAAAGATATTTATAGTCCTAACGAAGAATACTATAATGAAAACGATTCTCAGGCAAAAAGTAAGGATAAAAAAGATTTTGATCTCGAGATTCTTAATAATTTCCTACCCGGTTATCGAATTCAGGAAAGTTTCGTTGTAAAATACTTGCCAAAAAATATTACTGTTTCTGTTGGCGGTAATGACGTCGGATTTGGAAAACTTGTAGCTAAATGTGCTTTCTTCTTCGAAGACTGCTTGTCCGAACGGCGTGAGCGGGCCGATATGGTCAAGGTTATTAACGACCGTTATTATCCTTTGGTTGACACTTACCAGCGCCTGAAGGCTAAAGCGTCTGGGGGGACGGTGAATGTTATCGGCTACCCGCAGATTACAAGTGAGGACGCTCAGTGCGAACTCAATGTACGGCTTAGTAAAGAAGAGTTGGTGGTCACGACCCAGTTAGTAAAATACCTTAACTCAGTTATAGAAAAGGCTGCTAAACGAGCGGGGGTGGTTTATGTGGATGTTTCTGAAGCATTAAATGGTCACAGATTGTGCGAAGACAAGAATAAGGCTCAGGCCGTAAATGGCTTGACCCATGGTAATGATAAATTTTTTGACATTGGCCCCATAGCTAACGAAAGTTATCATCCAAATCATCTTGGGCAAAAGCTTCTTGAAAAGAAAATCCTTGCTAAAACTAGTGGCTTAAGTATGACTAACCCTCCGCCAAACTTGACTTTGCCTGACCCGAAAGTAGAAGATGCCAAAGAATTTATAGGTCTAGAAATTATAGACTTCAATCAGCCTCACTTTGAACTCCGAAACATGACGACTCCGGTGTGGCTCTACGGCAAATCTAGCTCGGTTAAATCCGGAGGTTTTGCTCCGTCAAGTACAGTTGACGCCTGGCTTACGTCTGAGCCGTTCCCGCTAGGAAAATTTACATCTGACCAAAACGGAAATATTTTTGAGGAGATATTAAGTAATGAACTGCCTGTCGGTTTTCATACCCTTCACTTAGCTGGCGTTAATGTAGCTGGAGAAAAAATTGAGCAATTGCAGTATGTGTATGTTGCTTATTCTGAGGAGGATTTTGATGGGGATGGGGTTTTGAATGAGGACGAGGCTTGTTTGGTTGGTGAGCCAGCGGGGGTTGATGAGGATCGAGATGGGATTGATGATGCCTGCGACGGATTTATAGGCGAACCGCCCAAGGAGGACGTACGACGGCTGCCCGGCTTTGAGTCCTCTCCTGACCCCAAACCGCCAGCCAATAATCCGGAGACGGTTGCCGGCAATGAGCCGCAGCCTGATACAATAGCAGGAGTGAATCCGTCGACTAATCAAGCACCAGAAAACTCTTCTTCTATCCAACCGAATGCCGGACAGCCTCAAAATACCGCCGGTAATTTGCAAGCTGGCGGCAACGTTCCAACCGGCGGAGACTCAGCTGTTAACAGCCTGCTGAGTCAGGGCATGGTATCTGACAAGCCGCTGGCTGTCGGTGTAGCTGGCGCCAGTACGGAAGGCTCAACTGCCCCGGCAAACAATCCGCCGCCGCCCGCTGGAAGCGGCTACGGCGCTTTGTTTATATTTTTGGTTTTGGCCGCGTTAGCCGGATTGCTATATATTGCTTACCGCAAACAAAAGAGGCCGGCGCTGGTGGTGCCAAGCCCAGAATTTGTGGAGGTGCCGGCAGCTGCCGCGCCCCAATCCGAGCCGAAGAAACACAAGAAGAAAAAGCCTAAGAAGCCGAATCATCACTAGGAACATCAGCGGCAGTGCTCGGCTTCAGCACGATATGCCGATCACGGCCTTCACCGACTGATTCGGTGGCCAGCCCATTGTCGCCGGCTAATTGGTGGATAACCCGCCTGTCAGCGGCGTTCATAGGGCGCAAGTCCATCGGCTCGCCTGAATCTTTGACTTGTTTCACCCATTCTTCGGCTTTTTCGCGCAGCCTGTCGGCCCGCTGTTTTTTATAGTCAGCCACATCTATGTTGACGCGGCTAATACTGTGTCCGCTGTTTTTAAGGGCGCTGCTGATAAGAAACTGCATAGCGTGCATGGTTTCGCCGCGCTGGCCGATCAAAAAGCCGTTCAGGTGGGACGAAGGAACGTTAAGTTCAATAACTTCATTGTCGCTGTTGCTGGCATAAACCTCAGTATTCAGGCCAAAAAACGATAGCAAGTCTTCTAAATACCTTTTGGCGAATAATATTGACTCGTCGATGGTTTTTTCGTCAGAACTCATTATTTCCTCCCCTTTTTCTTGCGCGATGGTTTTTTCTTGCCAGTTTTTTCTCTTTTTTCCCTCTTGGTCTTGGCTTCCTCCTCCTTTTCGGCGCCGACGGCCAGCTCGTGCATCTCTTCTTTGTCTTGGTTCAGCACATAGGCCTGCTGGGCGTAACCCACAGCGCTGGTGGTAAGGATATACAGAGCCAGGGCTGAGGGCAAGCTAATGGCGAAAATAAAGGTTATAAAAGGCAGGAAGTACATCATCGTCCGGCTGACGGCGCCGGCTACTTCGCCTTGGTCGGCTTGCTTGCCGGCAGCGGCATCGCTCATGATGTCCTTGAGTTTTTTGGCGTCCTTGTCGTCGGGTAGCATTAGCTTGCTTTGGTAATACTGGGCTATGGCCGCAATAATGGCCAAGGCTATGGCCGGAACGTAGGGCCCGCCGGATTCAATGCCTTTTCTTGATAAATCAACCACCCCCAGCAGCGTGTGTTCAAACCCGGAAATATCTGACATTAACTGTTGTATGTGAGGCAAGTCCCTAACCCAGGCGTAAGAAAAACTAAACAGCACGGTAGGATCTTCGATGAGCTTTCTGATGGAGAAAAACAGGGCGATGAATATAGGCAGCTGCAAAATCAAGGTGCCGATGGTCGAAAACGGTTTGACGCCGTGCTCTTTGTAGAGCTCCATTTGCAGGCGGGCTTCTTTTTGGCGGTCGCCTTTGGCGGCTTTTTTAAGCTTTTTTAGCTCCGGCTGAAGCTTGCGCATAGCCTTGGTTTGGTGAAGCTGTTTTTTGACCAGCGGCCAAAGCAGCATCCTGATAACAATCGTAAAAATAATTATGGAGATACCGAGGTCGTGCCCGGGAAAAATCGCGTAAATAAATTCTAGAAGGTTAAAAACAGGCTGTTCAACAAAGGTTCTAAATAGTTCCAGCAAAATTCCTCCGTCCGTTTACATTGCAGTTTGTTTGCCCGCTCGGGCTACTAGCGACGGCTAATTGGGTGGGCCGAATATGCGCCCCGTGGCGCCTTATTTTTCAGCCTTAGGCCGCTATTTGGCCAAAACTAACCAGTGCATCTACTTTATCATGGAAACAACCGCCGTATCCAGCAGTCAAGTTTCTTCGACGCTCCGCAAAAGCTTTTCACAGGTTTGTTTTAGCTGGGCGGGCGGTATTTTTGTAATTTTATCATCGTAGACACTCAGTACCATGTCGTATTTAATGGGGTTCTGCCTGTCTTTTCTGATCAAGCGGAACTGTTCGTAAAGACGCCTTCTAATCCGATTTCTGGTCACGGCCGATTTATTAACCTTGCGGCTTACCACTACAGCCAGCCGGTAGTCTTCGCCTTTGGCCGGGACAGCCTTGACGGTTAAAAAGCCCGCCCTTACCGACCGGCCTTTTCTATAGACGTACTCTATGGCTTTTTGCCCGCGGAATCGGTGCTTGCGGCTTAGCATACCCTTATAGTAGTTAGGAAATAGAAAATAGGAAATAGACGAGGGGAGTTAGTTATAGCGATCTGATCAAGCTGAAAGTCTGGCACGGCCTTTGTTACGACGACGGCGCAGCACTTTGCGGCCGGCGCTGGTGGCCATGCGTTTTATAAACCCGTGTTCGCGGGCTCGCTTGCTTTTCTTTGGTTGGTAGGTCCTCTTCGGCATAGCCTATAATAGTAGCTAGTAAACAGGAATTAGTAAATAGTTCGTGGGTTTTGGCACGGCATGATTCGATTGCCCCCTTCACTATTTCCTATTTTAAATTTCTTAATTGCCGGATCGGTTTTAGTGTTTTATTAACAATATTATTACCTGCTGCCCGCTAATGTTATCCACCGTTAGATAAATCTTGTCCACACAATAACAGGGAGGGAGTAAGCCTGTGGATAAAAATCAATCTGTTCGGCCTTATTTTGATGAAAATAAAATCTGTTATAAAAATTACTGTGGAAAACGCAGCTAGTGGTTGCTATAGTTCCTTTCAGGCTTTAGAAAAAAAGAGGGAGAAACAAAACTGTGGACAATGTTGCCTTATGGCGAGCTGTTTTAGGAGAAATTGAGCTTATGGTTTCTCAAGGCAACTTCGTAACATGGTTCAAAAACACTCGACTGATCAAGGTCGACGATAACGAGGTGGTTATAGGCGCCCCGAACATCTTCATAAAGCAGCAGTTGGAGCGAAAATTTTCCGATATTATTAACCAAACATTGATAAAAAACGGCGTGGCTGCCGACAGGGTTGAATATAAAATCTTGCCGGCTTCATCGCTGCACCGCAAATTCGAAGACCGGCCAGTCGTCCTAGGCCATGAGGGCTCTAGCCGTCCAAACACCGCAGCCTCCAGCAGCCTAACCCACTCTTACCGCCAAGGACTTAGTGAGAAATATACCTTCGATAACTTTATTGTCGGCTCAGGGAACGAGCTAGCTCACGCCGCCTGCCGGGCCATATCGCAAAGCCCCGGCGCAAAATACAACCCGCTTTTTGTTTACGGCGGGGTTGGCATTGGCAAAACTCATTTGATACAAGCTGTGGGTAATGAAATTCTGGCTCAAAACAAGGGCCGGAGCATTGTTTATATTTCCACAGAGCAATTTGTTCAAGAATTTTTAGACGCTATTCGCTACAAAAAAAACACTGATTTCGCCGGTTACTACCGCACGGCGGACGTGTTGATTATAGATGACATCCAGTTTATTGCCGGCAAGGAAAAAACGCAGGAAGAATTCTTCCACACCTTTAACGCGCTCCATCAAGCAAACAAGCAGATCATTATCAGCAGCGACACCCGGCCGAAGGACATTCCTACCCTTACCGACCGCTTGCGCTCCAGGTTTGAATGGGGTATGGCAATAGATATGCAGTCGCCGGACTTTGAAACCCGGTGCGTAATCGTGCAATCCAAGGCCCAGGCTCACGAGGTTGATCTGCCGCACGATCTGGTGGAGTATTTGGCCGGGTTTATCCAAACCAACATCAGGGAGCTGGAGGGCGCCCTTAACCAATTGATCGCTTTCAGTGAGATGCGCAAACTTACCCCGACCGTGGAGTTGGCCCAGGCGCTGTTCGGCAGCCAAAAGTCCCGGCCAAAACACATTACCGCCCGGCAGGTAGTCGAGAAGACCGCTAAACATTTTCACGTATCGGTCGAGGAGCTGATCGGGCCGAAACGCGACAAAGAGATTGTTGTCCCTCGCCAGATCGCTATGTATATTATCCGAAACGAGCTTCACATGAGCTTCCCTAAAATCGCCCGCGAGTTAGGCCGGAAAGATCACACCACGGCCATACATTCGATAGATAAAATAGGCAAAGAACAAGCTTTTGACCCGGATGTCCGCTCCGCCATAGGCGCCATTAAGGAGAGGTTAAGTGTATAGAACTCGTTGCAAAACCCCGTTTTCAACTGCAAGCTCCAGCTTCCGGCCTGCAAAAACTCAATCGCTCGTCAACGTAACTATGGTTACGCTTCCTCCCGCTAAAACTTTTTCGGCTCGAAATCTGAAGCTTTCGCTTAGAAGGTGGATTTTGAAATGAGTTCTGGGCTTGTGGAACGACCGGTTAAAACTTCGGGTTTGTCTGTAAGATTTTACACAGCCATTTCAGGACCAGCTTCGCCCCTTGTTCACAAGCCGGGATTATCCAGTACTTTTACCGGGTTTGTACTATTTGTTTTGCACAGATTTGGTCCAATATTAACTGGGGTAGTGGATGGTTTGTGCTCATTATACCCAGGGCTTACATCTAAAACGACTTACTTAAAACATAATTATATAAGGGGGTCTGTGTGAAACTTCAAGCTACTCAGGAAAATCTAAGCCGGGCGCTCAACAGTGTCGCCAGAGTAGCCAGCAGTAGGAGCACTTTGCCTATATTGTCGAACGTTCTGGTCAAAACCGTCGACAACAGGCTGTGCGTAGCGGCCACAGACCTCAATATCGCCATTACCCACTACATCGGCACGAAAATAAGCGACAGCGGCGCCATAACCGTGCCGGCCAGGCTAATGCAAGACTTCGTGGCCAGCCTACCCCCCGGCGTGATAGATTTGACGCTTGAAGGAACGAAGCTAAACATTAAAACCGACCGGCACGACTCAACTATCAACGGAACTAGCGCGGAAGATTTCCCAATAATGCCAAAAATTAAAAAGGGCACTAGCTGGTCTGTTGTTTCGAAAGACCTAAAAAAAGCCCTAACCCAAACCGCAATTGCCGCCAGCCATGACGAGGCCCGGCCGGTTCTTACAGGGGTCAATTTCCATACAGAGAACAACCATTTGTACGCGGTAGCGACAGACGGCTACCGGCTGGCCGAAAAACAGGCCGCGAAACTAAAAGAAGAGATAAGTATAACAGTGCCGGCCAGCGCTATAAACGACCTGCTTAGGGTGATCGATGATTCTGACGAAGAAATACAGATCATAAACGATGACCAGCAGATATTATTTAAAGGCAGCGACATTGAGCTGACAACCCGACTGATTGACGGGAGCTACCCTGATTATAAAAAACTTATTCCCGAACAGTTCGGGGTGCAGGCCGAGACCGGCAAAAAAGAGCTGATTGATACCGTAAAAACCTCCAGTCTGTTCGCCCGCGAAAGTGCCGGCAGTGTCGTACTGGAAGTGGAAGAAAACAACGTAAATGTCCGCTCGATAGCCTCCCAGCTGGGGAAAAATACGGCTGCCAGCAAGGCTAAAACCAAAGGCACCGGGCAGATCACACTAAACGCCCGATATATGATAGACGCGCTTGGCGCTACTGACTCCGAAAAAGTCTTCATAGGCTTTAACGGCAAGCTTGAACCATTAGTCATAAAAGGCATTGGCGCCGAAGATTACACCCACGTGATCATGCCCCTCAAATCTTAATACTTGAGAAAAAAGCAAAAAGATTAAAGATTAAAATAATCAAAATTTATGATTTTTACAGACATAAGGCTACAGAACTTTCGCTCGTACCGCGATAGCTCGTTTGAGTTGTCGAGCGGGGTCACGATTGTGGTCGGGCCTAATGCCGCCGGCAAAACCAACCTTCTGGAAGCTATTATGGTCTCGGCCATCGGAAAATCATACCGGGCCAAACCCCAAGCCCTGGTTATGGCCAGCCAGCTATGGTCTCGGCTGGATGTCCATACCATCGACAACTCTTTGCGAACAACCAAAATAGTAACCAGCCAAGAAAACACAAGTGAAAAAACCCATGAAATAAACGGCAAACCATACAAAAGACTGCCGCTAAATAACCAACAGCCGGTCGTTTTATTTGAGCCCAATAATTTAATAATACTCCAAGGAGAACCGCCCGCCCGGCGCGACTATATCGACAATCTTTTAGAGCAGGTTCGACCCGGCTTCGCCAAAATCAGGGCCGATTACAAAAGAACCTTGGCCCAGCGCAATGCCCTACTCAAAACCCCCGACCCCGAATCCAAAATTTTCGTCTGGGATGTGCGCCTAAGCGAGCTGGCCGGCCAACTAACAGAAGCCCGCCTGGAGATAATCGAACTAATAAACCAAAATCTGCAGGATATTTATAGCGAAATCGCCGGAAAAACCACCAAATTAAATACCGGCTACAAAACCGAAATCCTCCCCGACAATTATGCCTCGGCTATTCTTAAAAAACTGCAGGCCGACATAGACAAAGACAAGCGCTTGGGCTTTACCACCACCGGGCCTCACCGCGATGACATAAAGATAGAAATCAGCGGCCATGCCATCAACACCTTTTCTTCCCGGGGAGAATCCCGCTCGGCTCTGCTGGCTCTAAAAATTATAGAGCTAAAACTACTGGAAGAGGCTCGCAAAACCAAGCCCACACTACTATTAGACGACGTCTTCAGCGAACTGGACGGCGCCCGCCGAAAACATCTGACAAGTTTCCTGAAACCCTATCAAACCATAATAACCACCACCGACGCCGACGTGGTAATTAAACACTTCACCGCAAACTGCACAATAATCCCTCTCGGCGCGGAGAGCTAACACTGCTACATAACGCCATTTTTAGCAAATGCAATTAGCTAAAATCCAAACTCAACCTTCAGCTCAGAAGTATGAATATTTTCGAATGCTAAATCATCTAACAAGACTTTACTGACTTGCTTTTTATTTACAGTTTGCCCGCTACCGTTATATATAAGCTCGACTTTAACCGCACCCCCACCCGATGAAGACAATGAAGCCTTAAAGGATTGTCTGCCTATATCAAAATACCTAGGCAATACCTGTTCGATCGGCGTGCCGATCTGCGATATGTCGCTGAGATTGAAGTGGTTATATGTGCGCAGTTCACCATCTCGCTTAGAGTTAACGGCAAAGTACAAACTACCGTCAGTGCAACTGATGTTTTCTATAAAACTGTCGGAGCTATAGTTTTGGTAAACTAGATAGGCGGCTTCTTTATCAACTAAATATTTATATATGGCGCTACCATCCTCCGACTGGTAGTAAAAAATATCCTCATTTATCCAGCACGGTTTTCTCGTATTCACACCAAAACCAGCCAGTGGTGTTTCCTCGGTATTTTCGTTGACTAAACTAGCGCTGCCTTTGTTAGCGGTAGACAAATAAATAAGCCCGCCAGGGCCGGAAGATACGCCATATACTAAGCTGTTTTCCTCAAATTTTAATTTTTTATCTATTTTTGCGTTTTGTATGTCATAAACAATAATTTTTGGGTCAACCTCTGTATCTACATGACCTTCATCAGTTTCGCTTTCTACGTGTTCCTGGGTAAAAAACACAAGCACGAAAATTTTATTTTTTGAAGCCTTAATAATTACTTCAGATAAATCATAATTTATTTTCTCCTGAGCCAAGTCTATAAATTTCTGTTCTTTATTATCCACATTCCCATAAACAATTCTGTTTTTTTGCTTATCTAATACGGCATAAATGCCAGCCGACCCGCTAACAGAAAACGTGTCGTCATTTATTTCAGGGCCAAAATCTTCTATTTTAATTTTAGAACCTTTCATATAGCCGAAAGCATCTCTTTTAGAAACGTAGAGATTTTGGTCCTTTTTTTTCGCTTCTAAAAAACCGTCCCTATATGGCTTCAAAGAAATATTAATCGCAGGCTCAAGCAGACCCTCGGGCGTTGGGATGAGTTCTTCTTCGAGCTTCGGTAACGGGCTAGCATTTTTAATAGTTGGGGCGTCTAAGGTCCCCGGATCGGATGATTCGCAGGCATAATAAACCGGCTTGCCGTCTATTTCACGGGCGCACTTAAGCTCGTTGCTGCCGAGAAAGCTACTAGCTTTTGGCTCAAAGAGCTCAATATCAACCTTAGATTTACTCCAATAATTACTAGGCTTTGCGGAGTAAATCGACGCCTTATTTTTACTTGAGGCTGTTACTGTATATCTGCCGGCTGTTAATTTTAATTCTTTTGTTTCGCCTTCGTTAAGTTCAATTTTTTCTTCAAAATTACCATCAGCCGAAACGTCAACCACAACCCACTCATTTGTTGTGTTGCTTATAACTAAAAACGAAGTTCCCAGCAAATACCTAAGAAATAAAAACCCAAAAAATAACACTAGTAAAATTAGTAAAATCCGTAACTTTTTGCTTGAGAAAATATATCTAAAAATCATATACTAAAACCCCTTATTTCCTTTTTTACAAACACCGAGCGGTCGGCCGTCTTCAGGTAAATGGTTAAGCGGATTTTCGGTAAGCTCTGCCTGGCTGGGTGTAACTCCCCCTTTTTTCTCGATCTGAAAATGAAGATGAACGGGATAGGAGCCGCCGGTACCACCGATTATACCTATTGGTTGGCCTTGATCAACCGTATCGCCCTTCTTTACATCCATAGACGCTAAGTGCGAGTATTGTGACCATAGTCCCTTGCCATGATCAATAACAATGTTATTGCCAAAACCAGCTTCTACAGACGCTGATTCGACTTTCCCGCCATCAGCCGCCAGGGCTTTTAGATTTGTGTTGCCCAGCGCTCCAATATCAAGCCCTCCATGTTTTCTGCCTCCTGCACGCGGCCCGGCCCAGCACATACCGGGACCTCCTTGGCTGCCATATTTTTTATCTTTAACCGGCCAGACAAAATTACCGCTTCCGCTTCCGCTCCCCGAAGGGCATTCTCCTCCAGACCCTCCAGGAGAACTCCCGCCATATTTTTCGTATATCTTTATCGCATTTTGAACCCGCTTACCTAAAACACCCGACCTTTCAAAAATTTGCTCAAAGGCGATAGTCATTTTATCAAGCGGCAAGTCGCTTTTGAAGATTTCAATTAACGGCTTGTCTTTCATAGGCCCGTTATATAGTGCGTAGGGCGGTTTCGTCCCTGCGCTTGCCTGGCCCTTTGGATCGTTTATTTCATACCACAAGAACCCCAGCTGTTTAGTCAGGCTAGTTTGTCCGCCCCTTTTGTATAGTTCCGTCTTTCTTTCGAATGCCCACTGCGCTATGCCATGAGCACCAGTACTAGGTGCCTCTATCGTGGTGCTGAGGTTTTCCGTGTTGTTGCCCGACTCAAGCATCAGGTTGCCGACTATTGCAGATGCGGCTTTAGGGCTCAAACTCCTGGGGGGACTAGTTAAGTAAGTATATGCCTTTTTAGCGTTAGTGCCGCTGCCAAGGCTTGCACTGTCTTCGCCTGACGCTCCGCAAGCGCAGTCGGCACCCAGCGAATTGCTGCCGCTTTCGGGCTGCACTTCTTCTCCGTCGCCACTGCCTTGCTTGGTGAGCTCAATCATTTCCCCGGTCCACTTTTTAACGTCTTCAATATACTGTGCCGTATCGTTTTCAAAATCAGGCGCATACTTTTTGAAAAATTCTTCTAAGTTGCTTTTATCTAATTCCTCGGGGTATTGCTTCCTGATATAGGCCGCGATATCTCCGCCGCCAGCCGCATTTTTGTTTTCTCTTGCCGTATGGTCAACGCTAGCCCTTATAGACGACCACTTGTACCATAGGCGACTGCCCTGGGCGTTTGGTTGGCTTTGGGTGGCGCTTCTACCAAAACTGTTATTAGCCTCGCGTACATTAAAGCCGTCACCAAAATTCGGGTCTCCTAGGCCGGACTCTTTTTGAGCAATTGCGACAATCAAAAACGGACTGACGTTGGAATTTTTAGCTCCAGCGACGATGGTTGAGCCAAGTCCGTTGAGCTTACCCTTTGGGTTAGTCTTCTTCATATATTCATTAATTGCTTCAGCCATGTCTTCTTCGGATAAGCTAGGGAACTTGGCGCTGTCTGCATCATTTCCTGAATTTCTTGACTCCACGGGGCTGCAGGTTGGGTCGTAGTAGAATATACTTTTTTTTAATAAAACTTCTAGCTCTTCACTTATAGCGTAAACCGGTGTTAAGTTGCTCAGTATCGTAGCAAAAATAAAAAAACTTACCGCCAGGAATAAGGCTGCAATTCGCTCGGAGGTTTCCGGTCTTAGGGGTAGGAAGCGCGATTTATTCATTATGATCCGAACGGCGACCAGTGCCAAGGCTCTACATCATAAGGCTTATAACCGAATTTATCGGCGTTGTCATTTAGCCATTTCCACATAGGATTGCTCCGGTCCATTAATTGTCCATTACCGCCAAAGTCGATAGCTACTCCCAGCTGATGGTTAGAGAAACCGGCGCGCGCAACTCTAACGCCGTCGCAAGGGCAAAGTGATCTCTGGTCCGCCATGGTGCGTGAACTGCTTACTGCTCTCATCTCCACGCCGTCCTTCTTGGCTGCCTCAACCATCGCATAAACTGCTCCTGATACGCGGGAGTTCGCGGTGGCGTGCCCGTTTTTTGAGCCAAATCCGCTTCCTTGCGGCAAGTTAGTAATCTCACATAGCCTGATCCGTACTTTCTGGCCGCCGGTATAGCCGTCGATTACGCCGGCATCTTTCGTGTTCGGCGCGCAATCAATGCTATCGGAAGGTTTTTTAAGATTTTCAATATCTATCTCTGTACCGGCGGACTCCTCAGCCGGAGCAGCTTCGGCATTCCCCACTCCAAGCTCATCGCAAGCTTCGATTGTTGCTTGATCGTCCCGGTCGCCGTCGAAGCAAGTCATAGCTAAGATGGTTTGATCGTCCATTACAAACAGTATGGTTCTGGCCCAGTTTTCATCCTTAATATCATTGCATTTTTCACCCTTAATATATTCGTCAGAATTGGGATTGACCTCCTCCTCAACCTTAGATTGCCAGCCATTGGCCCCCTCTGATATTTCAACTCCAAAACACTTCCTGGCCTTATCTTCATACTTGTCGCTTCCTTTAAATACTCCAACCAACGCTTCCGCGTTTCCAATCGGGTCAGCGTATTTAGGGTTACCAAGGATTTTTTTCGGTATCCCATACTGGGGAAAATCCCAATCATATTGCTGGCCTTCAGGTTGCGCGAAGGCAGCTTTTGTAAAAAGGCCAAAAATTGACCCAAAGGTTCCTGATGCAAGGTTTGAAACTGACGAGGCCAAACTATTTAGGGCGTTGGCAGGGTTTGGATTTGAATGGATGACAGTCTTTGACAATAAAGAACGGTAGTCATATACATCAAATGTTCTGGCCAAGAAGCTTTTAGAGCGGAATTCATGTTCATGCTTCTCTTGCAGTTCGCGCTGCACGGTAGTTTTTTCAGTGCCCTCAAGAGCCACGCAGCCCGATGCACGGCAGCTCATTCCGGCGCTGGCCCTAGCCCCATAGGCCAATATATTTCCTCCTAAGGGGCCACTGGGTGGTATAGGTACAAGCGCATCGCTTTTTAGAGCCGCAACCGCCAGTTTCTTTAGTAGCAGCATTGCGCCCCCGCTGGCTGCCGCGCCGGCGCCTGCCTTAATTACAAAAGCTTTCCAGGTTGCGCCCCCAGTAACGGGTCCGGCAGCCAGCAAGGCCAGGCTAGCGCCTATTTGTACTATTTGCCCCGGCACGCTGCAAGCCACGCCAGCCACGACATCGCCCCCTAATTTTTCACTGACATGGTCTTTTATGGATTGGGCGGTTGTCTTATTGGAAAATGCCTGCTGGTGTTCGGCGGGGATTTCTTCTCCATTGCCAACACCCCCGTTGGCCAAAGCGTTCAGCGCTTTGCCGGTCCAAATAGTTTTACCATTTTTATCCGTAAAGCTTTCTATTTCGCCGCCGGCTTGCCCCAGATCAATATTAGCGCCGGCTTTCGCCTGGGCCCCTAGCGCTGTCTTATCAGTGGCCTCAATAATAGAAGGAACAACAATGGCAGCGTGATTAACGGCCACGACGTCGTCGGCCACATCTCTGACTAAACATATTGCCGCGCCTGAGACCAGCGCGGACGAAATAGCCGCTTCCTTGCCTTCTACAGCCGAACTTAATCTTGCTCTCGCCGCAGAAGCCCGCAGTTTTACGGCTTCTTTTCTTGGCGAGGCGCGCTCTTCGGCTACCTCTTTCCTGCCCAGTTTCGAAGCTAGTTTTTCTGACCACTCTATTGTTTTTGGCTGGATGGGCGAAAGTAACCTGGGCATGCCGAAAAACCGTTTGAAATGTCTTTTTTTCATGGCGCCGACAATTGTTCCATCATCCAATTGCCCCAGCGCCGACAGTCCTATTGTTTTATACACAACTATTCCTTTGCGCGTAGTTACATCTACCTCAATCTTGTACAAGGGGCCCAACCTGTTAATGTCTTTTGATTCAGCGCCTAAATCAGCGGCTATTTTGGCTCGCAGATCTTTTTTGGATACGCCGTGCCACGGCGACTTGGGGTTATCCGGGTCAATCGTCACAGTTTTGAAACGGCCAAGGGGGGTTCTGTCAGGAAACTCTATCCCCTTTGCCTTTAATTCCGCAAGAGATTTTTTAACTGACCTGCTGCCAAAGATAGAAACCCGGGTTTCGCCGAATTCGCCGGTCCGGGCATATCGGAAAAAACCTCTTACTCTTTTACCTTCAGCATCTTCTTGGCCGGCAAAAGGCCTTCTTAATATTTCGGATAAATGAATCAACTGGAGCGGACCTTGAGCGATAGAAAAAAGAAAAATAATTCCCGACACCAGAAGGATTGCAATGCCGGCGGCGGCGCCTTTTTTCTTGGTGAAGCCTTTTTTGCCGCCGAAAACCCGGGCGCCCATTCTACCAGCTTTTATGGCTGCTCCAGCAATGCCGCCAGTAGCCGCCGCCGCGCCGGTAGCTGAATCGCCTAGGTTAGTTTTCCATTGGCCAGCATTGTCGCCCGCGCCTTTTTCTTTATCATCAACCTTGCCTTTGTCCGGTTCTTTGACTTTGTCTTCGGCATTACCTAGCTCTTTTTTGCTGGCAATGTTCGGGTCATTGGGGCTGCCCGCAACTCCTAGCTGCGTGCTACCTGGAGACTTCCCGCCCTCTCCGCCGCCCTTTATCCCCGACAAAGTGCGCGGTACGGGTTCGCTCTGCCCTACGCCGCTGCCGTCATAAACCCTATCTCCATTATCGGGTACGGCCTTGATTTGTTCGCGCGAGGAATTAGGCTCTCCGTCCTCTCTACCGCCCTCAATAGCACTAAGGCCTTGGCCGTCTTCTTGTTTTGGATCAATGTTTTGTGCGGGCTCGCCCATTTCTTTTTCTGTTTCCTGGTTTTTACTATTCTCTAAACTCTAACCTCTAATCTCTATTCCTCACATTCCCGGCGATAAGCGGTTTTCTAAATCTACGGTACCTTGGTTGCCGGCGATTTCTCCGGTTTGGGCTAGTTGGTGAAGTTCGTCGGGGTTGGTGGTTATCAAGGTTTGTTCGGTGGGGCTGGCGGTGATCTGGATATGCACGTGGTTTTGGCCGGCAAAGAACAAGCCCTGGCCCACGGGGAACTGGCTGAGACGCTTTTTTTCTTCGCTGGTCAGCTTGAAAACATCGCTCAACACGTCCACGGCCGAAGTGGATTGCTTTAACAAAATTTGCATGCTGGAGTTGGCTACGATGGCCCGCCCCAGCCGCGAGCCCATAAAATCCTCCACGTCCTGGGTAATCGTTGTTACCCCAAGGTTGTAT
>JAHWKM010000017.1 GCA_019347895.1 Candidatus Parcubacteria bacterium
TTTCTTTATTAAGCGCCGCCCGGTACTGTACCGGAATTAATTGGAGCAGATGGTGTAGTGGTGCCTGGTGCACCTTGTTCGGCAGGTCCTGTGGTTCCTGGGTCAGGGCTTTCGATAGCGGGAGCTGTCGGAGCAGGCTCCGTCACAATAGGGGTTGGTGGAGCTTGTTGCTCTTGGCCCACGCTTGCTGGAGCATCTCCAGCTACCGGCCGGCTAGGCTCTTGTCCATTGCCGCCGCTTGAATGTGGCTCACCAGTATTTCCACCCGGTTCAGTATTCGGATTCTCTTTGGGGGCGGGTGGTACTTCTTGTTCTTCTTGTTCTTCTTGTTCTTCGCGTTCTTCGCGTACTTCGCGTTCTTCGCGTACTTCACGCTCTTCACGTACTTCACGCTCTTCGCGTACTTCGCGACGCTCTTCTTGTTCTTCGCGTACTTCACGCTCTTCGCGTACTTCGCGTTCTTCAGTCGTAATTTCACGTTCTTCATCACGATCCTCAATAATAGTCGTGACTTCACCCTCACGCTCTACAGGACCACCTTGTTCAGAAACTTGCTGTTCAAGTAATGCCTCTGTTATGCCGTTACCGCAATCAATTTTCCAGACAAGTTCTCTACCGTCAACTTCACGTACCAGTACGCGCTGGTCAGGGTCAAGCGTTTCGCTCTCGACAGAACTCATGCTAGCCCCATCTTCCGTATAACCATTTAGTACATTTGTGCTTTTGCCCAGCTCGCCGATTGTAGTCAGCTCGGTCCTAGAACCCTCATTGTGAGTAAAGATACGTTGCAGCAACTCATGTTCCTGTTCGGCAGAAAGTCCGGTTGGCTTACCACGTTCATTGCCGAGGTACATATTGATAACGTCGGCGCCAAAGGCTTTACCTTCAGGAGTTCCACTGCTGGCAGCTAATCCTGCATGTACTAGATATTGATCTGGAGTTTCGGCTACCAGGTTTTTATTCATACTGTTGCCATCGTTATTTGGCTCAAGATTATGGGGATTATCTTCCCTGAACATTTCGTCTAAAATGGCCACGCGTTCTTCCTGGCTATCTATTTTTGCATCTGCCAAGCCTTGGTTAACAGTGTCGTTGCCTTGGGTAGCAGCTTTAAGTAATTCTTGACCATTAGCGCCTTCTCCTGAGCCGCCCCCGGTACCGCCACCGCCAGGTGCACCATGACCACCGTGACCTGCACCTAAGGCGCTGTCAGGGCTTATAAGCTCGCCAGTATGTCTAGCGACCTGTATAGCAACATAGAGAGCTGCGGCACCCATCGCCGCCCTGCCCACACCTTTAGTAGTAGTAACTCTAGTATAAATTGATGTGACTTTTTCACGACCCTTTTCGCGTATACCAGAAAGTTTTTCGCGCCACCTATGTCCGGTATCTTCAGCAGGCTTAGATATTAATTTGCTGTATTGGCCGTTAAAGCCATCTGCTGAACCGTTAAAGCCGTTGTCTGCAGTGCCCATTTTTTCATTAAGAAATGCTTGGGCGTTTCCCCCGTTAGCAATCTTTTCCATAGCCCGCGCAAAAAGATCTGCTGCGCTATCTGGCGCATTAGCCGAAGCATCCTGTATCTCAAGATGGGCTACTGGTGCCATCTCTTCTGGAGCGCGCATTACTTCTGCGCCCATTGAATCTGCTGGATTCATTATTATTAACCTCCGCGACGGTCTCTAAAGCCGCCTTTTAGATTATTCCCACACCTCTTGTGCTTTACCGCACAATACGTGTTTCGTCAATAAATATATCACATGCAATATTTTTTGTCAACTATATTGTACACTAAGTATTCATAAGCGGGTTGACAGATAGTAATAATACCCGAAGCACAACGTCAGGGATTTTAATAAGTTGGCTGGATGTGCAAATAGATTAAGTAGATTTTACGGCGAGGCTTTTCTTGTTGAAGGTGAAGCCGAAGGTGCTGCCTTTGCCCTCGGTGCTGGCGAAAATCAGGCTGCCGCCCTGGGCGTCGATAACCTTTTTTGCCATGAATAGGCCCAAACCTGTTCCGTCCGGGCGGGCTTTTTTGGCGTTGCTGGCGCGGTAAAACTTTTGGAATATCTTGGCTCCCTCGTCTTTCGGTACTCCCAGCCCGTTGTCCTTAACCTTGAAATAAACGTTGTGTCCGTCTTCGTGCAGGCTGATTTGTATTTTGCCGCCGCTGGGCGTGTAGTAAATGGCGTTGTCGGCAAAGTTCATAATTACCTGGCGGATTTTAGTTTCATCCAGCATAAGGTCGGGAAACGAGCCAGGCTTGCTGTATTCCAGTGATAATCCCTTGATTTTAGCGGTCTGTTTTAGCTGGGCGATTTCGCCTTCAACCACTTTAGCCAAGCTAATCGGCTGCTTTTCGATAATGAATTTGCCGGTTTTAAGCCTCGACACGTTCAGCAGATCGGCTATCAGATAAACCATGCGCTGGGAGCTGACAAAGGCTTGAGACAGCAGTTCCTGCTGCTGTTTTTTTAGTTTGCCGGCGTCCCCCTCCAACACCATGCTCATATAACCCTTCACGCTGGTTAAAGGCGTGCGCAGCTGGTGCGAAGCCATACTTATAAACTCATCCTTGGTTTCATCCAGCGCCCGTAATTTGCGGTTAGATTTCTGCAGTTTGGCCGTGGCATCATTGACTTCTTTTTGTAGCCTGGCGGCAAAACCCTGAATTTCTTCAAACCGCAGCGAATTTTGAATAGCTATCAGCATTTCATCAGAAATAATTTCAAGTATTCTTATATCCTGTTTATTATAGGTGTTACCGCTTTTTTTAGTACCAATAATTAGGTAGGCAATAGTCTTTTCAGTAGGCACATTAACAGGAGCTAGACGAATGATAACACCAATCTCATTATCTAAAAGTATTTTTTTTAGTTTATGGTTTTCAGGCTCAATATCCTCGCTCAAAAGCATTTTCTGTCTACTTCTAGCAATGTTTTCAAAAACAAACTCGCCTTCTTGTTTATCTAGCATTAAACTACCCGTGCCTATTGAACGACCTGGAGTGATATTGCTAGCGCATACTTCTACCGCGCAAAAATCGCACTTTAAGTTTCGCTGAATCACTTCTGTTGTATGGCGCAGCAAAATTCCGAGTTCGATATCGGTTACGATTGATTTATTTAATTCGTCTAAGAACCTTTGCGGGTCGTAGGCATCCTGATAGAATATTTGGTTTGTTAAACGGTCGAAAAATAATTTGAACCTAGGATAAATCAGCACTAAAATCAATGCGGCTATGAGCGGAACCAGCTGGTTTATTATGAATGGATTATTTGTATTTAAAAATTCTTTAGTAAATATATATACGGTGAATATATACAAACCTATAAATGAACCCAGGGACAATATATAGCCTAGTGCCCGAGCAATAATCAGGCGGATATCGAACAATTTATGTCTGATAATGGCATATGCCATAGCACTTGAGAAAATCAGCGTAAAGGCAGGGCCATATGGAACAAAGGCAGTAATATTAAAAACTACCACCAACAAAAAATTAGTAGTAATAATTAGGGATAGAGTGCCGATAATGGCGAATAAAACCAATCGCAGCTGATTCTTTTCGTCACCTCTTGAGTTTATATATTTGCTTAATAATATAATGAAACTCGATCCCAATAAAACGACCGTATGAAGCAAGAATAATCCAATACCCGGGTTAACGACAGGCTGAGCTTCACCATTAACAATTTGCATGTCTCTGAAAACCGCTGGACTCATCGTTAAGGGCAAGACTATCGCAGTAGCGGCTAACGCAGCTCGCGTTCTTTTTTTATAATTCTTCTTCAAAGAGTAATTGGGAAAAGCTAAAATCGCTAGAAAGACGGCTAAATTGAGTATTCCGCCCCAGAAAAGCACTAATCTGACCAAAGTTAACTGGGATAATACCGCAGGATGTATTGACATAAAATTAACAATTGACCAAATTACGAAACTTGCGGTAAGAAATAAAAACAGGCGGTTAGTAAGGCCTCTGGGATTTTTGAGGAATACAACCAGCCCAAGCAAAATGTTGGCCAGCGAAGTAAAAGCTAATATGATGAATTCAAGCATTGTCTAATTAGTCATTATACTAATGCTTACACTCGGAAACCTACAATTTTTCTACCCATCTTTGTTTTGAGCCGGGTTTAAAGTAGCGATTATGCCCGTATTCCCAGAGAGTAATGTCAATAATATTTTTAGCTTCCCAGTTCCTGGCTACTTCAGCGAATTCGGAGCTTTTCTCTACCAAGCACGCGTATACTGCTTCGAGCACTTTTTGACCGAGATCGTTTGTCCCACTGGCTTTCTTTTTAAGCTCAACATTGATATGTAAGAATTGTTCATGATTTTCGTTGTATTTGGTAAGCATGGTAAAACGACCCGTTACATCTTTCGTCAAAGCCGGGGAAGCCAAACCCTCTTTAATAAATTCAGGAAAAATATTTATACCATGCAAATTGGTCGAAAAGTCAGTTCTTTCGTAAACGAAAACAAATGGTCTTTCAGTTACAGCAACGCCTGCCTTCTTGGCTTCAGCGGTTAAGTCCAGGCCGTAATTTTTTAATTTTTTACTCACCTCATCAAAACTTAAGACCCCACCATGGTCGCCTATCGCGTACCTAATTAAGGGCATTGCTGAGTCACCGCTCAAAACTATCTGGTCTTCGGCTATTTCAAATTCAATGAATGCCGGATTGTATTGCGCGAAAGTGGGCGTTTTTTCGATCTGTCCAAAAATTTCTTCAAATAAAACCGGGTGCTGCATAGCTAGTCGTCTGATCAAAATACTGAGGGGTGTTTCATGGGCCATAGCACCTATATCGGCTGAACCGTATATGTTAAGTGTGTCGTGTATCGGGTCTAATGTCCCGATCTTATCGCACACATAATCCCTGAACGCTTCTGAGAAAGCTTCAGCGGCAAACATGAATCTTACATTTAGTTTGGCAAGATCAATACCTTCTTCTTCAGCATCATCCACCAATTCCTTTATAAAAGGCGGATAACCAGCGATTATTGTCTGGTCATAATCAGGCGCCAAACGCTTAAGGGCTTTGTATACCTCCGCCTGGTTATAGCCTACCGGCAAAATAGCTAATGATTTTTGCGTTCGTTCAGCTGCTATCTCAAAGGCTTGCATCGTAAAAATTCCGCCGATCCAAACCCCCATGCCAAACCCCATAATAACCAACACCCTTCCCTCGCCGTAAGAAGAACTATCTAGGAATTCTTCCACCATATAAGAAGCTTTCTCTGCCAGTTGCTTGTTTCGAGGAAAATAATGCGGCACGCCGGTGGATCCCGATGTTGAACAGTAAAGTACCTGCGCTTCCCAGTCCTTAGGCCACACCAAGTCTTTGCGTGGGTACTTCTGCAAGTAATCAGTTTTACTGGTTATGGGTACCCTGGCAAAATCACTGACAGTGACAATACTCTTAGGTTCGCAGCCTTTTGATTTTAAAAACTTTAAGTAGCCGGGTATTTCTTCAGAGGCTTTTTTGAACAAATTTATAGAGTGTTTAGAAATCATAATTTGAGACGCTTAACTCAATAATTTTATACTTATGCTGGTAATTATTGTCTGCATATTTTTAGTTTTTATCTATCTGTATATATAATAATTTATATTGCAAAATATGCAAAATTTTACCTGATACACTAAAGCTGACATGGAAGACACGTATTTATCGCCGAAAAAAATCAAGCAAATTCTCGAAATCGCCCGATTAGCGCCTTCCGTTCATAACACCCAGCCCTGGCTGGTAGAAGTCAATGAAAATAAGCTAAGCATAAAACCGGATGAAGAACATACTCTCAAGCAAGGTGATCCGACTGGCAGGCAAACCACCATCAGCCTAGGCATTTTCAGTGAAGCGGCAATAATCGGCGCCGAATCTATCGGCTTGCAAATCGATAATTTGCAATATTCTAAAAGGCAAATCAATCTAAGCCTTATCCCCTCGAACAAAGTTAGTTCCTCAGCCAAGGAGTTAGCCGCAAATCTTTGCACAAGAGTTTCTGACCGGAGTTTTTTTCAAAAAACTGAACTAAATAACACAAAAATTCAGACAATTAAACAAGCTTGGTCCTCTGATGCTATAAAAATTTGGGTTATGAATGATCCGGAATTTATAAAAAAACTAGCTGGCTATACCGCTAGCGGTATTCGGTTAGCTCTGTCAAACCCTGAATTCAGATCTGAATTAAGCAAATACTTAGTACGACCATGGTCATCAAAGCTGAGAGGCATAGCGGTGAAAAGCCTGTGCATCCCTTACTTTCTGGCTATTGCCCAGCCCGAGATTTTACGATTAGGTTTATTCGGCGATAAGGAAGCAGTCCTTGAAAAGAAGAGATGGCTGTCAGCCAGTACGGTTGTCTTGATAACTTCTAAAGGCGATTTGCATAAGGACTGGTTTGAAGCCGGCCGGGCTTATCTACGAGCCAGCCTGGCTGTTGAACACTTAGGTCTTAGCCAGGCTACCTCGGCAGCAACAGTAGAAGCGGCCACATTTCATGAAGACGTTGAAAAACTACTGGGGACTAAACAACGTTTACAAGCCGTCATACGAGTTGGCACTGGCAGCACTAAAAAGCACTTTTCTCCGCGGGTTAGCGTGAAAGAATTCACTACATTGAGTTGACGGATTTGTGGATAATTTTAGTATGACGTTTATGATGACGTTTGTAACGGCGGGTTTTATGGTCACTTAAAAGTTCTTTTTCCAGCGAAACCACGTACCGGCCAGATTCTAGTGAGCCGCCAAGAGCTATATTTTTAGCGGCAAAAGCCAACACTCCGCCAGTTACCATGACAGTGGAACCTAACTGGGGGTGTGTGACTATGTTCGTGCCAATCTTGAGCAGAGAGTGCTGCATTTTAAGCGGCATGTTCTTAGGTTCGATTATCTTGACCGCATGCTTGGTCCACTCGCGATGGTTTTTTGGCGGGTTTTTAACTATTTCTTCCGCTTCAGGTATCAAGTTGTGAAATAGGCTTCTGTGCGGCTCTATGTCAAACCTTTCCACATCTAGCATCACAGTATCTGCCAATTCTGTGGCCATGACAACAGGGATTTTCAACCGTCTCGCTTCCAACCGAATCCTTATCTTCATCTCAATATCGTCTATTTCATCAATGGCTATATTGACCGGATTTTTGCCGCCCAATATCTCGCCTATGTTAGTATTATTAGCCTTTTCAAAATATTGTACATCGCTATAGGGGTTCATCTCGTATATTTGCCGCCCTATCACGTCGAATTTTCTTTCGCCAACACTACTTACGCCAGTTAGAATCCGGTTTAAGTTTGAACCACTAATTACAGCGCCGTCGACCAACCTGATACTCCTTGAAGTCCCGCTTACTACCAATGCCAAAGCACCTGCGCTGCCAACGCTCATACCGAAGCAGGCCGCACTAAAATTGTAAAGCTTTTTCTGTTCTTCGGCACTTATTAAATCTCTGTTACGGATAGTGCGTAACTCTTCAAATTCCTTTTGTTCCAAGACGTGAACCAGCTGCCCGTTCCAAGGAAAGTATACCCAAGTACCCAATTTCCATGGCTGCTTCTTGTCATAATGGCTTTCCAGCATATCCGCGATGGATGATTTTTGAATTTCAAAATTGGCGCGATATAGATGTGCATGTTTACTCAACAAAAGTTCGGCGTACTGCTCATCATAATTATCAATAATTTTTACAGGACGAAACTCAGTTATTAAATTCTCCAGCTCACTTTGGGAATTGGGGCGTTTCATGTCTATAACCTCAGGCGCTTGAGCTATCGAACCCTTTTGTTGCCGTTCTGATATTTTGGACAAAAAACCGGGATAATGCTCGGCTGGGTCTTTATCTACGAGTTTTGCATGCCCCATATGGGTTATACATTAGCACAATCTCCTTGCATAAGTTTAGCTTATGGCATTTAATTTTAATTGCGATGAAGATTGCGATTGTTGAAGACGACCAAGTTATAAGCCAAATGTATCGGATTAAGTTTGAATCCGAAAACTTTGAGGTAGAAACCGCTGAAAACGGCAAGCTTGGCCTGGAACTCGTTAAATCAATGGCGCCGGATATCGTGCTTTTGGATCTGATGATGCCGGAGATGAACGGCGGCGAAATGCTGGCTGAACTGCGCGCTCAGGACTGGGGAAGAAACGTCAAAGTAATCATTTTGAGCAACGTTGGCGAGCAGGAAATTCCCCCCGAAGTCAAAAACCTGGGCGTAAGCGCCGTGATTTTAAAGGCCAATATGACACCCAGCCAGGTAGTCACTCTAGTAAAAAAAGTCCTATCCACCTAAGCAACTGTGAGAGGTCTCACCTTTCACAGCTGGTATTGGGGTATACTAGAAGGAATGAAAGTAGCGATCGTGGGTTATGGTAACCAGGGCCGGGCGGCTTATGAATATTGGTCGGCGCTGGGACATGATATTACGGTTTGCGACGGCGATAAAAGCCTTGATGTTCCGGGAGAGGCGGAGGCCCGCTTAGGACCGGACCATTTAAAAAACCTTGCCGAGTTCGACCTAATCGTCCGCTCGCCGATAGTCCGGCCTGATAAAATTGCGGCCGCCAATAATGAGGAAATACTAAGCAAGGTTACGTCCGTCACAAACGAATTTTTCCGGGTCTGCCCCACCAAAAACATTATTGGCGTTACCGGTACCAAGGGCAAAGGCACCACCACAACCTTGATAGCCGCTATGCTGGAAGCCGCCGGCAAGCGCGTCCATATAGCGGGCAATATTGGTACCCCGCCGCTGGATCTGCTTAAAGAGCATATCCAGCCGGATGACTGGGTAGTTTTAGAGCTGGCCAACTTCCAGTTAATTGATTTCCGCTACGCCCCCAAAATTGGCGTGTGCGTAATGGTTAAGCCGGAACATCTGGACTGGCACCCGACTATCGACGAATACTTTTTTGCAAAAAAACAGATGTTTGCCCGGCAGAAGGCTGACAATATAGCGATTTATTATCATAAAAATAAATACTCGGCGGACATCGCCGGCGCCAGCCCGGGACGGAAAATTCCTTATTATCATCCGCCGGGCGCCTACGTGGAAAACGACGATATTATTATTGACGGGCAAAGTATTTGCTCGACCGGTGAAATAAAACTGCTCGGTCGTCACAATTGGCAAAATATCTGCGCCGCGCTAAGCGTACTGTGGCAAATAGAAAAGAACGTGGCAGCGGCCCGCAAGGTTTTAACAACCTTCAAGGGTTTGCCTTTTAGAATCGAACTTAGAGGCGAAGTTGAGGGCGTCAAGTACTACAATGATTCCTTCGCTAGCGGACCGGGCGCTACCATCGCCGCCATAGAAGCCGTCCCGGAACCGAAAATTTTATTAGTCGGCGGCTATGACCGCGGGATTGCCTTGAGCGAGCTGGCCGACGCCTTGATAAACAATGACGACACCATTAAGACGGTGCTGGTGTTTGGCGCTTCGTCTAACAGAATCGCGGAGGAACTGCGCCGGGCAAAATACCATAACTTCAAGATTTTAAAAGATGCGAAAGGTATGGATGACATAGTTTTGGCCGCTAAAAAAGAGGCCAAAGCCGGCGACGCCGTGGTGCTTTCTCCCGGTTTTGCCAGTTTTGACATGTTTAAAAATTTTGAAGCCCGCGGACACGACTTTAACCGGTCGGTTGAAAAGCTATGAACCAATTCATTTTTAAAAATTATTCGTTCGACCTGAAGTCTAAAACTGCCCGGTTTGTTTACAGTTTTGACGACGGGCAAGAGTTCAGCGAAAGCTACCTGTTTGATTTTGAATTCGCGGATTTTAATCCCGAAGCCCTGGACCGCGCGCTGCAGCTGCTATTTTTTATAGCCGGAGTTTCATATTACAAGGCTTACCTGCCGCCCAAAATAGTAGTGCAAAAAGGCAAAATTACTAATGAAATCGCAAATTTTTTGCAGCGTACTTACAAAAAAGGCCTAGGCGAGCTGCTTTATAAGAATAATTTGGCTCCTGATTTGGATATAAATTTTCCGGTTAACGTCGATGTGCTGCCCGCAGTTAAAATTAACCAAAGTCAAGGAATTTTAGTCAGTATTGGCGGCGGAAAAGATTCTCTTTTAAGCTATGAACTGCTAAAATCCGCCGATAAATTAGCTACTTGGAGTTTAGGCCATAAGCAGCAGCTCAGCCCTTTGGTTAATACGATCGGCTCCAAACATCTTTGGGTAAAACGGCAGATCGATCCCAAAATTATTAAACTTAAGGAAGATCGCCGGATTTATACCGGGCATATTCCTATCTCGGCTATTTTCGCCTGCGTGGGCAGCGTGGTAGCGATTTTATCCGGCTACCGCGACAGCGTGGTGTCTAACGAGCAATCAGCCAATGAGTCTACGCTTAACTTTAAAAATCATGAAATCAACCATCAGTATTCGAAAACCAGCGAGTTTGAGCGAAACTTTCAGAAAATACTGGCCAACCAATTCGGCGATTCAATAAGATATTATTCCCTTATCCGGCCACTAAGGGAAATTGCCGTGGTTCGGGAATTCGCTTTGAAGTATTTTGATAAATATGCCGGCGTATTTAGTTCTTGCAACCGGGCTTTTACGCAAAATGCCGGCAAAATTTTTTGGTGCGGTCGGTGTCCGAAGTGCGCCGGAGTCTACCTGCTGATGGCGCCGTTTATAGACGCGGATAAATTAGCCTCTGTATTTTCCTCGAACCTCTTGCTTGAGCCTCAGCTCGAGCTTATCTACCGGCAGCTGCTGGGCATCCAGGGCGACAAGCCTTTTGAGTGCGTCGGCGAGATCGCCGAAAACCGCTGGGCCATGAGCCGAATGAAAAGCCATTATCCGAATTTGGCAAAATATAAATACCAAGAAGCCAGCGATGAAAAAGTCTGGAACCTATCTGAGCATAATATCCCGGCCGACGTAATTGATAGGTTTAATTTGGAACAAAATTTTGTCAATATCGCCAAAGCTTGAGCAATTTGTCTCAAAACCTGCTATAGTAACGCCTTAGGAATGACTGACACAAAAACCAAACAACTTAATATCATCAGCTACAACCTAAAATACCACCGGGCTAACCGCGAGCTGGCCGGACTTTGCGAAGGATACGACGCAGATATTTTGTGCCTGCAAGAGTGTTTCGCCGGCTCCCTGCCTAAAACAATTAGCCACATGGTGCTGGCCGACAAAACTAAAACCGGCAGATTTAACCTGGCGATCTATATTCGGCCGGAGCGTTTCAAATCAATTGTAACCGAGAGCCATGCGCTGGAGAAATCACTGGTAGAAAAAATGTATATGCCCCAAACTGAAAGGCTTTTAGTCAGCAAACTGCACGACTTGCAATCAAAGCAAGAAATTATAGTCGGTTCTTTCCACGCTACGCATCATATCGCCAGTAATTACTTGCGCCGTAAACAAATCCAAAGTGCCCACGACAAACTATCCAAGCTTTGCGGACAGAACCCGGCTATTATGGTCGGCGATTATAATTATCTGCTTTTTAAGAAGCGTCTCCGGGTGTTTATTGAAAATTCAGGGTATCAAATGAACCGCAGCGACCTGCCCACATATTATTTCCATAAAATGTTTAAAATGCACTTTGACTTAACAACGTCCGTTAATGCCCAGATTAAACGGGTTTGCACCTTGCCGCGCGGTCTGTCCGACCATTCGCCTATTTTAGTCCAAGCTTTGATATAAACCGGATTGCTAATTAACTTGTTATTTCAAACTAACCATTTTTTGATTTAATTATTTAGTGCCTACAGCTTGGGCCTCTTCTAGTTGCGCGTTGGATAGCATCCGCTCATCCAAGTCCGGGCCGCCTTCCGGCTCGAACCTTAAGCCCTCCATGTACGGAGTCGGCCCGCCTTGGCGGGATGCCAAAAATTCGCGGGCATAATAATCCCTGGCTTCCTCTACGGTTTTCTCGTCGTCAATAATATCTTTTGCTAAATTTAGAGCCAAAAAGTTCGCTTCTTCGTCATGGCACCGGGCGGAAATTTCGCCCTTTGTCCGGTTGGCAACCACGCTGCCGTCAAACTTCGCCAGGTCACTAAATTTATCAGTTGGCACGCCGTACTCAAGAAATGATTCTACCGCGTCAATATGCGGAGCGGGAAATTCGTGCCTGTCAAAATCCTTATATGCTACCATTCTTTTCCATGGTCCCGGATTGTGCCACGTCAGATACGATTCGCTGGCTTCGTCGGGCTGCCCATATTTATTTATCACCAACTCCGCGGCTTCTTTGGATTCTTCGGGCCAGTCATTAATTATTTGGTTCACATTCATGTTTGCAAACTAACATTTTGCTCAGACCGATTCAGTTAATTAACTAACAATTAAAATACTATGCCCTAAAACATCGAACTCATATCATCGCTGCTGGTGGGAAATGCCAGAATTGGTTTTTTCAATTGCTTGGCAGTCAGGCCGTTCTCAATAGCTATGGAAAATAAATTAGTCAAATCATCGGCGTGGTTGCCGATTAAATGCGCACCGATGATTTTGCCGGTTTTTCTCTCTACCAAGACTTTGCTTTTGGCATGTTTTAAGTTTAACCGGCTGCTGTCAAACCAGCCGGATATATCGCTAAGCGTGGCCTCAAAATCAATTCCTTTGTCCTTGGCCTCTTGCTCCAAATACCCTACTTTGCCGACTGGCGGCGTTGTGAAAATAACACTTGATGTCGAATGATAGCTTGGCTGTTTAACTTTGCCTCCCAGTAAATTCTCAGCAATGATCACACCATGCCTGCTAGCTACGGGCGAAAGCGGCGGCCCTGTAGCGGCCGCGTCTCCTCCGGCATAAACGTTAGGGTTAGAAGTACTGCGAAGATATTCGTTAACCAAAACGCCTCGCCGGAGGTCATAATCTATATTGGCAGCTTCCAGGTTCATTTCATCTATTGCCGGCGGACGCCCTGCTCCGTGTACTACCGAGTCGGCCTCTATGGTTTTACCGCTAGCGGTGGTGACCTTGAATTTTTTGCCGTTTTTCTCGATTTTTTTAGTCTCGCTGTTGAGATTAACCTTTATGCCGGCTTCTTTGCTGGCTTCAAGCAATGCATCAATTATATCTTTGTCAAACATCGGCAGAGGCCGCTCATCTTTGTGCAAAATTGTAACCTTGGCGCCAAATCGGGCGGCTATATGGGCCAACTCAAAACTAATGTAGCCGCCGCCCACGAAGATAATACTAGGCGGTAAGTTATCCATTTCTAAAAAATCATCGCTGGTAGCTAAATATTCAAATCCTTCGATCGGTAATTTCGCCGGCTTAGAGCCCACGGCAATATAGACTTTTTCAGCCTTTAATTTATGGTTTTTGACTTCTATTTCCATATCGCCTACGAATTTCGGACTGCCTTCGTAAACATCTATTCCGGCATCCACGAGACCTTTTTTTGTACGGGGAGAAACGGGATCGGTATAGCTGCGCTTGTGTTTGATCAGGTCTTGCCAGCTAAATTCGGCCTGTCTTTTTACAATGCCCAGCTCGCCAAGCCGCCGGTTGACATCGGCGATTTCCGCCGTGCCGGATAATACTTTTTTTGGAACACAGCCGCGGACAGCGCAAGTTCCTCCAAAAAGTCCGTCATTGACAACCGCTACGCTCCAGCCGGCCAGTTTGCAAGCCATGGCCGCGCGATAGCCTGCCCCGCCCGTACCAAATACTGCCAGATTATATTGCTTCATGAGGCTTGCCCTTACTCTGCATATTTCTTTATTTTAGTCCTAAAACCTGATCTACTCTCGGCCTGTCGAAGCCTAGTATTTTTTCTTCCTTGCCATCGTCGGTTTCTACAATTGTAAAAGGCACGCCAAGCTGGCCGCTTTTTTCATATAATTCACGGGCGACATCGGGATCTTGGTCGGCATTTTTAACTTCATAATCGACTTTTTTGCTAATTAGATAGCCTTTTAGCATTTTGCAGTAACCGCAAGTGGCTGTGCTGTAGATTGTTACTTTTTTGCTCACGTTTCCCCCTCCTTGAATATAGCTTTAAACTCTTTTATCAGCTGGTCGTCATTTTTTAATGCATAGCAAATCTTGTGCCCGTATCTTTGTTTTTCAACCAAACCGACTAATTCAAAAATGCGAAAATGCTGTGACACAGCCGGTGTTGAAATGTTAAGTTCAGCGGCAATTTCGCTGACGCACATCTCTCGGCCGGACGTTAAAATCTTGAACATTTTGAAGCGGGTCTTGTCACCCAATACCTGCAAAGTGCTGACTATTTTGTCCTCACGCGAGCTCAGCTTGAGCGGCTTATTCTTGATTAAACTCATATTAACTATTTAAGCAAACACTTATTCTTGTGTCAAGGTTAACCATTTTCTGCCTTCAGCGACAATAAGGCTGTTTGAGACCTTACACAAGGTCCTAAAACCAGCTGCCTTATCAGCCATTTTTTTAGCGCCAAACCCTATGGCTCAGCCGGGGCATTAGCGGCAGCATTGATTGCAACATCGCCTACATGTTCCTCGGTCCCTTTTTGGGGGATTTGTTCGCCAATATCTCCAATAACTACGTCTAGGAGCCTGTCTGCCTCTTCTCTTGCCTCCTTAAAAGCTCGATTAAGGTCGCTATTTAGTCCTTCCGCTCGCGTTACGGCTTTGTGTAGTCTCGACACCTCTTTGTTAGCTTCCATTAACCTTGCTATTCTAGCTTCGTTAGGCTTTTCTCCTTGATTTTCGGGAGATTGCCGTAATGTATTTCCCATTTTTGTCTCCTAATTAAAAAGGGCTCCTTGCTTGTCGCGTGGAGCCCTTTGTTTTCTATTATTATATGGTTATTGTGTAAAAAAGAACTCCAAGCTACGCGCAAATCACGAAGAGCGGGCGCATCGTATGTGCACACATCCATGACTTTGTAGCTGAAGTAATATTTTTCACAACAAATCAATCATAACGCTTGTAAAGACATTTTGTCAAGCATTTAGCGCACAAGCGGATCAGTAAGCGCCGTTGTGTGAGCGCAAAGCACGAAAAGTCGATATTATCATCTCAACGTCGCCCTCAATATCGCCAGTGTCGCCCAAAAGGTGGGCCTCTTGGTCGTACTGCTTAGTGAGA
>JAHWKM010000018.1 GCA_019347895.1 Candidatus Parcubacteria bacterium
CATACCTTAAACTTTGAACCTTAATCTTTAATCTCATAGGGTTTCGCCTTTATATATCCATACTTTTACGCCGATAATTCCTGCCTTGGTTTGGGCCGGAATGTAGGCGTAATCGATATCAGCCCTGATGGTATGAAGCGGTACGCTGCCGGCGACTTCTTTTTCGCGGCGGGACATTTCAGCTCCGTTCAGCCGGCCGGACACTTCTATTCTCACGCCCTTGGCGCCAGCTCTCATGGTTGCGGCGGCAGATTGTTTGACGGCCCGGCGGAATGATATTCGTCTTTCCAGCTGGTGCGCAATATTCTCAGCCACTAGTTTGGCAAAAAGTTCCGACTTTTTAATTTCTTCTATATTAATACGGGCAGGAACCTTATAAATCTTTTCTATCTTGTTTTTTAGCAGCTGGGCGCCTGTTCCGCCGCGGCCGATAACAACTCCGGCCTTGGCTGTGGTGATAGTAATAGTTACTAAGTTTTGGGAGCGTTCTATGTCAACTTTATTAATAGCTGCCCGCGATCCTAGCTCTGTCTGTATTAATTTCCTGACCATTAAATCTTTAGTTAAATAGTTAGCGTAGTCTTTCTTATTTGCGAACCATTTGCTGCGCCACTGCTTATTGACCTGGAGCCTGAAACTGATTGGATTAACTTTTTGGCCCACTAGAAGCTCCTCCCGTCACTTGAAATTTGAAAATCGAAATTAGAAACTAGCGAAACATTGAACGTTTCGGATTTCGGATTTCGAATTTGTTTCTTGTTTCGTGCTTCGTATTTCATGATTTTTTCTCTCCGGCTGGTTTGTTGGCTGTGCTGGGTTTAGCCGGTTTTTGGGCGCGTTTTTCGCCTGTTACTTCAACAAAAATATGGCTGGATCTAAGCTGGTAAGGATGAGCCATGCCGCGTGCAACCGGACGGAAACGCTTTATCCGGGTCCCCGGCGTAACGCTGATGTGCGATAAAACTAAGGTGTCAGGCAGCATATTATTATTGTTTTCGGCGTTAGCCCGAGCGCTTTCAATAAGTTTACGAACTGGCTGGGCGCTTCTGCGGGGAGTATGCTGCAATATAGTGACGGCGTCTGCTACGGTGCGACCGCGAACCAAAGCTGCTACAACGCCGACTTTTCGCGGACTCATTCGAACTCCTCTGGCTGATGCTTTAACCGACATCATTATGATTTACCTTTGGCTAACTTGCCGCCGTGGGAACGGAATTTCCGGGTCGGTGAGAACTCGCCCAGTTTGTGCCCAACCATGTTTTCGGTGATATAGACCGGTACGTGAACTTTGCCGTTATGCACAGCGATGGTACGGCCGACAAATTCCGGCGGTATAGAACTGGCACGGGCCCAAGTTTTAATAATAGTCCGGTCTTCACTTCCCAGTGCAGCAACTTTCTTAGCCAGCTTCGGGTCAACAAATGGTCCTTTCTTTAGCGAACGGCTCATTCTTCGACCTCCATAGCGTTAAGTTCGTTTGTCAGCACTGACAAGTAACCAGCGCGAAGCTCAGTTCTTGCGCGCCGAAGATCAACTTGTTCTTCAAGCACTTCAAACATTTCGTCGGCAAGACTTGGTCGGTATGATGCTTTTGTTAGTGTGAGTCCAATAGTCTGCCCTAAGGAGCGCAATGCAGCACTCGCTTCGCTACGACTACCACTACGAATTGCAGTATCATGGATATCTTGTAAAGCAGCAAGGCTAAATGTAACATCTTCTGCCTTTTCTGGAGGAAAGTTCTTAAATTCTAATTCTAATTCTCTTTCTATCATGATTATCTCCTCTTGCTAGCGTGGCGGCTTCTTACTATGTATTTGGTGGTTGATTTGCGCCGGCGGGTTTTATAGCCTAGTGTTTTCTGGCCCCAGGGCGTGCGCGGAGCAGAACCATGATTCTTGCCGCCGCCGATACCGTGCCGTCCGCCGTCGCCGCCGCCGTGAGGGTGATCAACGGCGTTCATTACTACTCCGCGTACAGAAGGACGTTTGCCTTTATGGCGCATACGTCCGGCCTTGCCATAATTAATATTTTGATGCTGTTCATTGCCTATGTTGCCTAAGCTGGCATAGCAAGCCACGCTAATTTTGCGGACTTCGCCGCTAGGCAATCGCACTTGAGCGTAGCCTTCTTCTTTAGCCATAAGCTGAGCTCCAGCGCCGGCAGATCTAACCAGCTTGCCGCCGCGGCCCGGTTCTAGCTCAATGCTATGGACTATGCTGCCGACCGGGATATTTTTTAGCGGCAGCCTGTTAGCATTTTCAATAGAAGCTTCTTCGCCGACATTTATTACTTGTTTTTGCTTCATTTTTGAAGTGGCAAGAATATAGTAATAGTTGCCTGACTCATCGCGCACACGGGCAATCCGCGCGCTGCGGTTAGGGTCGTATTCTATATGTTCAACCGTTAGCTTGAGTCCGTCTGCTAGAGCAAAACTGATATTACGGTAGAATTTTTTCGCACCGCCTTGTTTATGACGGGTGGTGATTCGGCCCTGGTTGTTGCGGCCGGATGTCACATTGGTTTTCTTTAGCAGTGTCTTCAGCGGCTTTTTAGTAGTAATCGAATCAAAGTCCTGAGAAGACATGCCGCGTCTGGACGGAGTGGTTGGATTATAGGTAGTAACAGACATAATATTTACTCCTCCTCGCCTTTTTTCTTGCGCCTAAATGGCAGTTTGGAAGTTTTGGCAGTAGTTTTTTGCTCTTCTTTGTCAGCCTTTTTAGCTATTTTTTCTTCCATTTTTTCCTGTTTTTTAGTTTCTTCATCAATTTTGGCAAATATCGGTATGGAATTGCCTTCGGCTAATTTAACGTAGGCTTTTTTAATGTCAGGCCGTTTGCCGCTAACCATTTTACGGGTCCCGCCGATACGAATGGAGCGGGCTTGTTTTCCTTTGCTGCGCAGGATCCTTACATCATCAACCCTAACGCTAAACTGAGCTTCTATAGCATGCTTAACTTCAACTTTGTTGGCAGTTATAGGAACATCAAAGGTGAAGGTATTTTCCACGTGGCTCATACCGTAGCTTTTTTCGCTCATTCGCGGCTTCAGGGGCATGGTATTAGGCATTATTTACCTTTCTTGGCTGAGATGTTTTAGAGTCAGTTAGAAGCCAGTTTTTTAATCCGTCCAATACATTTTTACTTAGCAGGATGGTGTCGGCATTTAAAATGTCGTAGGCATTAAGGTAATTGGCTTGTATTAATTTAACATCAGCTAAATTAGCCGTGGCTCGGACTTCCGCCTCAGTCTTATTCTCCAGCACTATCAAAATTTGCCTGTTAGCGCCCAACTTTTGAAGCAGCTTGACGGCTGATTTTGTTTTGCCGTCTTTGACAGTGAAATCGTCAATGACTTTGATCTTGCCTGACTTGGCGCCCAAACTCAAGGCCTGGCAAATAGCCAGCCTTTTGCTTGTAACATTAATTTTCTTAGAATAATTTTCTCTACCAGTTGGGCCGAAGGCTATGCCGCCGCCGCGCCAAATAGGATTATATCTGGAGCCGAACCGGGCGCGTCCGGTGCCTTTTTGCCTCCAAGGTTTTTTAGTACTGCCGGTAACTTCGCCGCGTGTTTTAGTCTTTGCCAGGTTAGCGCGACCGTTAGCTGAATAGGCTGTATAGGCGCTTTTTAGCAAGCCGTGGCTTTTTACTTCCAGGCCGAAAATATTTTTGTCCAGGCTAATTTTAGCCGTCGACTTTGCACCGGCCGCGGTATAGGTATCGACGCTAGGCACGGTCGCCTCCGGCTCCAATTTTCAATTTACAGTTTACATTTACCAAATTCATGATCTTTTTCCTCTGATTATGACCAAGCCTTTTCTAGGTCCGGGGACGGCGCCGAATACGCCGATGACGCTGTTTTCCATGTCCACCAAAGCGACTTTTAGATTCTTGGTAGTTACTTGCTCGTCACCCATTTGGCCGGCCATTTTTTTGCCTTTGAATATTTTCTGAGGATACATGGAGCCGATTGAACCGGGCTTGCGGTAGTTGCTGCCACCGTGTGTTTTACGCCCGAGGTGAAAGTTGTGGCGCTTTATCGTCCCGGCAAAACCCTTGCCTTTGCTGGTGGCCGTAACGTTAATTATATCTCCGGCACTAAAAAGATCGGCTGCCAGTTGGTCGCCGATCTTTATGCCTTCCGGCAGTTCATTGACGCGGATTTCGCGCACGGTAGCCACGAGTTTATTCGCGGACTTCAGATGGTGCATTTGCGGTTTAGCTACTTTTTTGACTTCGCCGGCACCGATTTGAACAGCTTGATAGCCGTCCGTTTCATCTGATTTGATCTGGGTAACTACATTTGGGTTAGCTGAAAGCAAGGTAACAGCAGCCACACTGCCATCTTCTGAGATGACGCTTGTCATACCGATTTTTTTGGTCAACAGTGCTTTCAAGGCTACTCCTAATTGATTTTTTTGGGTCTTTAAATACTACCCACTTAAGTGATTTATACCTACAAGAGTTTTACATTAAAATTATGGCGACTGGCGGTTTCTGTCTCTGTTAAGAGCCAGACCTGCCGAGTGCGCCACATGTAAAATCGCGCGTATACTCTACCAGATTAGCATAACGAACTAACACCTGTCAATCTATTGTTAATTGCACATTAATCCATTTAAAACTGTTTAATAAATGTAAGTGTGAGAACCGGCCGAAACGGTCCTGGTTGTAATATTCCATAGACCCGACCAGTTCATTTCGCTGATGACTATCGTGCCATTAGAGTTTATTTTCTGCACATAAACCACGTGGTTGCCCTTTTGACCTATGGCGCCTACTCTTGGCATCGAGCCGGTAGGAATTCCTTGGGCTCGCGCTCTTGACACCCAAGTTTCCGCATTGCCGAGATTATTCGGAAGATCCGGCCGCCGTTGTTTTGCATAGTAGGTGCAATAGCCCGGGCTATATGTATTGCCGGCCGATGAGGCCCGTTTGACTCTAGTAGACTGTTTGTTTTTGTAAGATGAGCCGGATTTATACTGCTTCTTATATTTAACCGGATTACTTTTTTTATCGCTAGACGTGTCAAGCTTGGTTTTAGTATTTTCAGGTCTCAGCTGTGGTTGAGTTTTTGGATGCGGTTGCGGTATTTTTCTTTCTTTAAGCTTTTCTTTAGCGTCAGGTATTATGATTTTTTCTCCAGTGTTGATCACGTCCGGATTCTTTATCGACAAATTTTTATCATAAATACGAGACCATTCAAGTTTGTATTTTTTAGATATTTTGACCAATGTCTCGCCTTTTATAATCATATGTTCTATTGGTTTTTTTGTATTTTTTTTCGGCTTAGCGGCGGCGGAAAGCTCCTTATTGACAACTTGGGCTATCTTAATATTCGCCGGTATTAGTTTTGTATTTTCTGTTTCGGCTGCGGCCAGGGATGTATTGGCTGAAAAAATTACAGCACATGTAAATACTCCCGCTGCTATTGCGGTTAATCGCATATTTTCTACCCTCCAAATTGGTATTAATTTTCTTATTTAATCCGTGGACACCATGTTTGGTAATCTCGGTCTGTGCTGTATTCACCTCACAAGTGAAAAAGGCACGAAAATTAATCATAGCTGACCTTATAATAAAGTCAAGCGCTATATCTAGGGATTTTGTGTTGTAAAATATTTTACATCGAAAAAATGCAAAGCACTCTTTACATCTTTATTTCAGCATCACAGCCGGCAGGGAGAGAAAGATTCATTAACGAATCGATTGTTTTGGGGGTTGGCTCTAATACGTCTATGAGACGTTTGTGGACGCGCATTTCGAATTGTTCGCGGCCTTTTTTATAAACATGAGGACTCTTAACTACCGTGAATGTGCTGCGCCTGGTTGGGAGCGGGACAGGACCGGCAATAGTCGCGCCGGTACGAATTGCCGTATCGACAATTTGTTTAGCTGACTGGTCGATGACCTTATGGTCATACGCCTTCAAGCGAATCCGAATCCTCTGCTTTATATCTGGTTTTTGGGTTGTGGTTGATGGTTTAGTGCCGGCAGCCTTTTTGGCCGCTGGCTTTGATACTACTGTTTTTGGTTTTTGGTTTTTTGTTTTTGGTTTTTCTTCGCTTACTACTTTCTGCTTACTGCTCGCTGCTTTTTTCTTGGCTTCTGCCATAGGTGTTGTTCCTCTCTGTCCTCCGAAGCTTTACGCTGGTGAGGATCGATTGCTGTAACATCCCGCCACAGGCGGGACTTTTATTCAGCAAATTAAATTTATAAGCTTATTTTAACAGATTAAATTCAAAAATTCACATAATATACCAGTGTTCTGGTAGCCCAATTAGGCATTTCAATATAAAACACCTACCAAGATAACAAAAGAGCCTACTTCCGGAGGCGCTTTAACTGCTATTTAACAATCTTAGTGACTACACCGGCGCCGACAGTTCGGCCGCCTTCTCGGATGGCGAAGCGAAGCCCTTGGTCCATAGCTATCGGGGCAAGCAGTTTAACCTTGAAGGTTACGGTGTCGCCCGGCATAACCATTTCTTTGTCTGCCGGAAGTTCTACTTCGCCTGTTACATCCGTGGTACGGAAGTAAAACTGCGGCTTGTAGCCTTTGAAGAAAGGCGTGTGACGTCCTCCTTCTTCTTTGGTAAGAATGTAAACTTCTGATTCAAATTCGGTGTGCGGTGTGATCGTGCCCGGCTTGCAAAGCACTTGGCCGCGCTCTATATCTTCGCGCTCGATACCGCGAAGCAATACGCCGGCGTTGTCGCCGGATTGGCCTTGGTCAAGGTTTTTCTTAAAGGCTTCGATACCGGTTACGACAGTTTTGCGAGTGGCACGGATACCGACAATTTCAACATCTTCGTTAATCTTAACTACGCCTGTTTCAATACGGCCGGTAGCTACTGTGCCGCGGCCTTTAATAGAAAAAACATCTTCGACCGGCATAAGAAACGGCTTTTCCAGGTCGCGTTTTGGCTCCGGGATAAAGTCGTCCATAGCCTTGACCAATTCCATGATAGCGTCTTCGTTGGCGGCATCGCCTTCTAGAGCCTTGGTAGCAGAACCCTTGATGATAGGAGCGTTCTCGTCGAACTCGTACTTAGCAAGCAGTTCACGAATATCCATCTCTACTAGTTCAACCAGTTCCGGATCGGCCAGGTCCATTTTGTTCATAAATACTAAAATACTGGGGACGCCCACTTGCTTGGCCAGCAGAACGTGCTCCCGAGTCTGAGGCATCGGGCCGTCCGCAGCGGATACAACGAGAACCGCGCCGTCAATTTGGGCAGCTCCGGTAATCATGTTCTTGACGTAGTCGGCATGGCCCGGCATATCAACGTGGGCGTAGTGACGCTTTTCGCTCTCATACTCCTGGTGGGACGTTGCAATGGTGATACCGCGTGATTTTTCTTCAGGCGCGTTATCTATTTTGTCGTAAGCAACCGGTTTGTTTACATCGCTCGGTAGTTTTTTAGAAAGTACTGTAGTAATTGCTGCGGTTAGTGTTGTTTTACCGTGGTCAACGTGGCCCATTGTGCCTACGTTAATGTGCGGTTTGCTGCGGTCAAAATCTGCCATTTAATATTTTCTCCTTATAGCCTGAGTTCATCAAAGGATTTTTCCCTGATTCGTCAAGTTAAAAACTTAATTATTTTTGCATAAGTATAACAAACTCACGCGAGTTACCGATAAATAATACTACAAACTGCTCTCTCTTGTAAAGACCGGTCTCTACGCTTATTATTTACAAATGAATGTTGCAAGGATTACGCCTTTGTCTCTGCCGGTCGATCAGACGGTCGAGATACCCGGCTCAAAAAGCTATAGCCTCAGAGCCCTTTTTATTGCGTTTTTATGCGAAAATGACATTAAACTTTCAAATTTACTAAAAAGCGATGATGTGGCCGCGATGCAAAATTGCCTTGATACAATTAAAAGCAAACGCCTGGATTTAAATGCGAAAGAATCAGGTTTGACCGCTCGGTTTATTACCGCTTTAGCATGTATTACGCCTGGCACTCAAACCATTAGCGGTAAAAGCAGCTTGCAAAAAAGACCGATACGAGATTTGGTCGATGCCCTGCGGAGCCTTGGTGCAGAGATAGATTATATGGATAAGGACGGCTTTTTACCGTTAACGGTTAGATCTTTTGATCTGCCAAATGATCAAGTAAAAATACCCGGCAACGTTAGCAGCCAATATTTATCGTCGCTGTTAATGATCGCGCCGATTTTAAAAAACGGATTAACCATAGAGGTAATCGGAGACCAGATTTCAAAACCTTATATTGGTATGACTATCGGCATAATGAACGATTTCGGCGTAAAGGTTGAAAACCGTAATTATAAAAAATACATAATAAAACCGCAAAAATACATCGCCAGAGAATATTTTGTGGAAAGTGATTATTCTTCGGCAGGCTACTTCTTCGCGGTCGCTGCCCTTGCCAATTCAAGAATTACCGTTTCAAACCTAAACCCTGAATCCAAACAAGCTGATATAAACCTGCTGCCTATTTTAGAGGACATGGGGGCTGATGTTCAAAAAAATAAAAATTCTGTAACTGTTATCGGACGGGGTTTAAAACCTACTCTAGTAAATATGGAGAATTGTCCCGACCAAGCTATGACAATAGCTGTTCTAGCAGCATTCGCTAAAGGCAAATCACATATTTCGGGTATAGGATCCCTCCGAATAAAAGAAACCGAACGTATCAAAGCGCTTGAGAACGAGCTGGCCAAAATGGGCATAAAGACCGAATCAACTGAAGATTCCTTGACGATCTACGGCGGCGAGCCGAAACCGGCCAATATCGATACTTACGGCGACCACAGGATTGCAATGTCGTTTGCTGTAGCAGCCACGAAACTTAACAATTTAGGCATTTTTAATCCTGAATCTGTGAATAAAACATATCCAGGCTTTTGGGAAGAACTGCGAAAAATCACACCTGATGATATTGCGAAACAAAGTTATAAAAATATCGTATTGATCGGCATGAGGGGAACGGGAAAAAGCAGCGTCGGCAGAATGCTGGCTAAAAAACTCGGTATGAGATTCGTAGACGTTGATCAATTTATAGAATCTGAAAATGCTGTAAATATCAAACAAGCCGTAAAGAAAAAAGGCTGGGAGTATTTCCGCGGGCTGGAAAACCAGGCGATTAAAATGTTAACAAAAAGGTCTAATACTGTCATTTCTACCGGAGCCGGAGCAATCTTATCAGAAAGCAATGTGCGGCTGCTGCGCTCTAACAATTTAGTTTTTATGCTAAAGGCCGAACCTAAAATCTTATCAAAAAGAATTACCAAGTACGATAAACTCCCCGCATTAACTAAACACAAATCTGTACATGATGAGCTGGATGAAGTCTGGCAGGAGCGAAAAAACAAATATTATTCATCGTGCGACTTTATTATTGAAACCGAAAACTTGTCTCTTGAATCCGTAGTTTCAGAAATAATTGATAAGATAGATAAATGATCAGCTCTGATACAAAACCTTGCGTAGGCATAGGATATCCTATTTTTAAATCGTTGGGGCCAATTATTCATAACGCCGGTTTAAAAGCGGCTGGCCTTGACGATAAATTCGTTTATATTTCTCTTAACGTTGAGCCTTCAAAATTGGCGCAGTTTTTAGATTTTGTCCGCACTTCAAATATACGCGGCGTCACGGTTACATTACCGCACAAGCAAAACGTAATGCCTCTGCTGGATAAAATTGATCCGACCGCGCAGGAAATAGGGGCTGTTAATACAATTGTTAATGACAACGGGCGATTAACCGGCCACAACACTGATTGGATTGGCGCCAGCCAGCCTATGAAAAAAATGATTGATTTAAAGAGTAAAAAAGTCGCCGTTATCGGCGCTGGCGGCGCGGCCAAAGCTTTTATTTACGGTCTGGTAAAAAATGGCGCTAACGTGACTATCTATAACCGCACCGTTGATAAAGCACAAAATTTGGCTGATAAATTCGGCTGTGCTTTCAATTCGCTTGAAGATATCCAAAGTGTATCCGGAGCCGATATAATCTGTAATGCGAGCTCCGTCGGTTTTTCGGGAGCTGACCAGGCAGATCAATCACCTGTTGCTGAGGAATTTATAAATTCCGGCCAAATTGTTTTTGACGCGGTTTACTCGCCCCTTAAAACTAAGCTTTTAAAATCAGCCGCCCGAGCCGGCGCTAAAACGATTCCCGGCACCGAGATGCTGCTGCATCAGGGATACGCCCAGTTTAAACTTTATTATCAAGTCGAGGCTCCTAAAAATGAAATGGAAAATGCCTTACTGGAGTACCTAGATGATGAAAGATAAATACTGTCTGCCGATAATCAAAAATTCCAAGACTGAAGTTTGGGAAATGATCGAAAAAAACAAAAAAAATTACGGCTTCTTTGAGGTCTGGCTGGATTACATCGATGAGCTTGATAATGATTTTATCCTTAGAATAACGAAAGAATACGGACCGAAACTAATTCTTACTCTTAGGAGGAAAAACCTGGATGCCCCGAAAATAAGCAGCAATCGAAGGCGTGAGGAAATACTCAAATTACTTGCCAATACCAAATGTATGCTTGATCTGGACATCACTCAAACTGAAGAGATTAAGCTTGCTTATACCTTAAATATGCAAAAAAATTTAATAATTTCCTATCATAATTACAAACTGACTCCGGAAGATATATACCTTGAAAAAATTGTCGATAAAATACGCTGGTTTAAGCCGAACATAATAAAGGTCTCTACCTATTGCAATTCACCGCAAGATTCGCTGCATCTCATAAAAATAAAACGCGACTTTTTAGAAAACGACGAAAAACATGTAGTTTTAGGCATGGGAGAACACGGCAAAATCACCCGTGTGTTTGGCGCGCTGTGGGGCAATGAGCTACTATATGTACCGGAGAATACAGACGAAGAATCTGCACCCGGACAGATTAGTCATGCAGAAATGGATAAAATTTTAAACAAGATTAATTCATGAAACTACGAAATTTGAAGCACGAAATAAGAAACAAACTAGAAACTCGAAAATCGAAAAACGAAACAAGGTACTTAAACGTTTTAAAGTTTCGGTTTTCTGATTTCGTATTTGTTTCGGGTTTCGGTTTTCTGATTTCGGATTTTCAGCCGGAGGCTACCTAGTGCCTGGTAATAGCATTGGACAATTATTCAGAATCACAACCTTCGGCGAATCGCACGGCGGAGCTGTCGGCTGCGTGGTTGACGGCTGTCCTTCGGGCATTAAAATAACCGAAGCTGAAATTCAAAAAGAAATGGATCGGCGCAAACCCGGCCAAAGTCACGTCACTACTCCCCGCGCTGAAACTGATGAAATTTCGATCTTATCGGGAGTTTATGAAGGTGTCACAACCGGCACGCCGATTTTACTGCTGGCTCACAATAAGGATATCCGGCCGGAAGATTACAATGAGCTGAAAAAACTTTACCGTCCCGGACATGCTGATTATACCTATCAGCAAAAATACGGCGTACGGGACTGGCGTGGTAGCGGCCGGGCTTCTGCGCGCGAAACTTTAGCTCGGGTCGCCGCCGGCGCAATCGCCAAAAAGTATTTGGCAAAAAAAAATATTGAAATATTTAGCTATGTCCAGCAAGTTGGTAATATTAAAGCCAATATTGATTACAAATCCGTCGACATAGAGCAAATTGAGTCCAATATAGTCCGCTGTCCTGACGAAGAAACTGCTAAACAAATGATAAGGCTGATCGAAGAAGTAAAAGCCGATAACGATTCTGTCGGCGGTATAATTTTTGGTGTCATTAAAAATTGTCCGGTAGGCCTAGGCGAACCGGTTTTTGATAAATTAAGCGCCGATCTTGGCAAAGCCATGCTCAGCATCAACGCCGTTAAGGGTTTTGAAATAGGCTCGGGTTTTTCCAGTGTTTCCATGCGAGGCAGCCAGCACAACGATGAATTCTACGTTGACGAGACAGGAAATATTAAAACCAAAACTAACTATGCCGGCGGTGTTTTAGGCGGTATTTCCACTGGCGAGGATATTTACTTTAGAGTGGCTATCAAACCGGTTTCAACCATCAGCAAACCGCAAAAAACCATTGATCTAGATAATGAAGAAGTCGAACTGGAAGCCACCGGCCGCCACGACCCCTGCGTTCTACCCCGCGCCATCCCAATAGTCGACGCCATGAGCGCCCTAGTAGTAATGGATCACTACCTCCGCCACAACATTTAAACAAATGCTGACGATCGTCGATATTTGTTTAAAAAATTGCAAATTACTCCAACTCATCTGCCAAGAAAACGGATACATAATTTATAATCTCTAAATCTCCAATAACTTCCAGCAATTCATCGTAAATATCATATTTAGTCTTCCAAACGCTTTTTTGGACCATTTCACAGTAGTTGGCTCGCAAATATGCCCTTAGTTGATTCCGATCCCTTCTTCTTGTTTCTGGGACATCAAAAATAATTACTAAGTATTTTCTAAGTTTTTTATTTGGCCTGACTTTAGTTTTAATTTTGCCTCGCCAAGTGGTTTGAAGAATTCCTTTTTCATCTACCTTAAGCAGACCAGCTCTTTTTGCACGGCTAATGGTAGATTGGACTGTTTGTCTATTTGCTTTTGTTAATTCAACCAACCTATCAAGATATTCCAAACGATTAAAAAATTGGTTTGGTTTGTAGGCCAGCAACATATTTTCTTCCGTGAACGGTATAAATGCTTTTAAAATCGCTTTTTGAACATCTCTCTTTCTTGCCTTGATATCTTTATATACTCTTTTTGCCATATAAACATATTAACAAATATGGACGATCGTCCATATTTGTTAATAGCTAAGGTAAAAGTAATTATGTTTTTTAATTTAATTTTTGTTAGTAACAAAAATTAACGCCATGAGCACCCTGGAGTCTTAAAATTCTCCCCAAATCAGCTGAAAGTGCTGCGGCATGGTTATAAATTTATTTGCTGGATTTGGCGGCGATAGCTTCGGCGACGTGTGGCGGGACGTCGGCGTAGTGGTCTAGTTCCATACTGGAGCTGGCCCGGCCTTGAGTCATACTGCGCAAATTGGTGGTGTAGCCGAACATTTCTCCAAGCGGTACGAAGGCAGTAATTTCTTTAATGCCTGAGGTGAGATCTTCCATGGATTCTATGCGTCCGCGCTTGGAGTTAAGATCGCCAATGACGTCGCCCATATAACTTTCGGGAGTTACGGCGACTACTTTCATAATGGGTTCTAGCAGCACCGGGGAAGCATTTTTAACCCCGCTTTGCAACGCCATGGAGCCGGCTATTTTAAAGGCCATCTCACTGGAGTCGACATCGTGGTAGCTGCCGTCATAAAGTTCTGCCTTGATGTCTACCACGGGATAACCCGCCAGTACGCCGTTGGCCATGGCTTCTTTGATGCCTTCTTCGACCGGCTTGATGTATTCGGAAGGAACCGATCCGCCTTTTATGGAGTTGATAAATATAAAGCCTTCGCCGGCTTCGTTCTGCGACAGCCTTAACCAGACATCGCCGTACTGCCCGCGGCCGCCTGACTGCTTGATGTATTTACCCTGAATTTCCACGCCGTCCTTGCGGATAGTTTCGCGGTATGCCACTTGCGGCTGGCCAATATTAGCTTCCACATTAAATTCGCGTTTCATGCGGTCTACTAAGATTTCCAGATGCAGTTCGCCCATGCCGGAAATGATGGTTTGGCCGGTCTCATGATCAACTTTTACTCTAAATGTGGGATCTTCTTCGGCTAGTCTCTGCAAGGCTAAACTCATTTTTTCCTGGTCTGCTTTTGTCTTGGGCTCAATAGCAATACTGACCGGCGGTTCGGGAAAATCAATGCTTTCTAAAACTATAGGATTGTTTTGGTCGCACAATGTATGGCCGGTGGTTGTCCCCTTTAGTCCTACGATGGCGGCAATGTCTCCTGCTGTAACTTCCGGGATTTCATCGCGCTTGTCTGCCTGCATGCGAACAATTCTCCCTACCCGCTCTTTTTGACCGGTAGAACTGTTGAATACATAGCTTCCGGAAACTAATTT
>JAHWKM010000019.1 GCA_019347895.1 Candidatus Parcubacteria bacterium
AATAATTTACCTTCCCGCGGACAAAGAACTAAGACAAACGCCCGCACCAGACGAGGTAAGAAAGTAACGGTTGGCGGTACGGCTAAGAAAGTAGCGGCTAAAACATGAGCAAAAAGTTTTATTGTAAACTGTCCACTGTCAGCTTGGCGAGCGAAAGGAGAGTATTGTGAGCGACGATACTACTACAATACCAACCGAAGAAGTCAATAAGCCAACTGAAGCTTCAGAGACTAAGCCTGCAAAAAAGAAGAAAAAAACCAAGCGCAGCGTACCGTTCGGCGTGGTGCATGTTTTAGCGTCATTTAATAACACTGTGGTAACGGTAACTGACCAGAACGGAAATGCCCTGACTAATTCCAGCGCCGGAGCTTGCGGTTTTCGCGGCAGCAAAAAAGGTACGGCCTATGCCGCGCAAGTAGCTGCTGAAAAAGCCATCAATGGCGCAAAGCAGCAATACGGACTTAGCAAAGCGGATGTATTGATTGACGGCATCGGTCTGGGAAGAGAATCTGGTGTGAGAGCGCTTATATCCGCCAATGTAGCCGTGGAGCTAATTAAAGATGTTACCGGTGTGGCCCACGGCGGCTGCCGCCCTAAGAAAGCTAGGAGAGTCTAAATGAGTAGTTCGTATTTCGTAGATCGCATTTCGGAAAATCCAGGCATCCGCCCTTTGACGGATGGCTATCTACTATCTACTAATTTCAATCTACTGCAACCGGGGGTTGCTTGTGGCTAGAGATACGCGATCAATCGTTAAAATGAGCCGCCGCGAAGGCTATGCTCTTCATCCTAAAGCCCATAAGGCACTGGTAAAAAGAAGCACGCCGCCCGGGCAGCAGCAAAAACAAGGCTATCGAAAAAAAACCAGCCAATACTCGCTGCAATTAAGAGAAAAGCAAAAAGTTAAGCGTCTATACGGCTTGCTTGAGCGCCAGTTCAGCAACCTTATGAAAGAAGCAGCTCGGTCCAAAGGACAATCAGGCCATGTACTTTTGAGATTACTGGAACAAAGAGCCGACAATGCAGTTTACAGGTCCGGATTAGCTATAAGCCGCCGGGCAGCCAGGCAAATGGTAACCCACGGACACTTCGAGCTTAACGGACGAAGAGTCGATATTCCTTCTATCAGATTAAAGACCGGCGACGTGCTGAAGCTGCGAGAGGGTTCTAAAAAAACCGATTATTTTAAGAATATTGACGATATCAGCCCCGCGCCAAGCGAAATCCCGGCCTGGGTTAAAGTAGACCGCAAGAAATTTGAGATTCAAATAACCGGCACGCCAGCCCGGGAAGAAGCTGAGCCAGATATTAATGAGCAATTAATCGTTGAGTTCTACTCGCGCTAAAAAGGAGAGATAATATGTCAAAAATGATTCACACACCGGGAATTGTAAAAATAGAAGAGCACAGCGATCAGAGCGCGACTTTTGCTATTGAGCCGCTTCATAGCGGCTACGGTATGACGCTGGGCAACAGTTTACGCCGGGTTCTTCTGTCTTCTATCTCCGGAGCGGCTATTACTTCTTTCAAAGTAGAGGGCGCTAGCCATGAATTTACTACCATACCTAATGTCAAGGAAGACATCGTAGAGATTATTCTTAATCTAAAAGGTGTCCGATTCCGTGTATTTTCCGACGAACCGCAAACTATCCGTCTGAGCAAGAAGGGCGAAGGTGCCGTAACAGCTAAAGATATTGCCGGCAATGCTGATGTCGAAATAGTCAACCCGCATCACGCAATAGCTACTATCGATAACTCCAAAGGCAGCATCGAAATGGATATAGTAGTAGAAAAAGGCCGGGGTTATAGGGTTATTGATGAATACGGCGATAGAAAGATATTGGCTGATATGATTGCTATTGATTCTATTTTCAGCCCCGTACAGCGAGTTCGCTACAGAGTTGAGAATACGCGTGTCGGGCAAATGACTGACCTTGATAAATTACTCATTACTATTGAAACCGACGGCACGATTACTCCGAAGGAGGCGTTTGAAGAAGCGTCCGCCATTTTGGTCAACCAATATACAGCATTAGCAGGGCAAACTACTGTTGAAAGAGGAGCGCCTCTATCAGCCTCCGGTGATATGGCGGATGAAACTTCCGGAATTGATGATACGCCGGCTTTAATGACGCCTATAGAGGATTTAAATTTGTCCGCGCGTACTACAAACGCGCTTGTAAATAACGACATACACAAGTTAAAAGACCTGTTCGAGCTTAGTGATATAGAGCTTAAAGAACTAAAAGGCTTCGGCAGCAAAGCCCTGGATGAAGTTAAAGAAAAAATGGCGGAGATGGAATTCTAAGATGCGTATATCGTATATCGTATATCGTATATCGGCAAAAATCAGCGGCAGAGAAGCGGCTGGCGTAATACGTAATACTAAATACGAAATACTGCAACCGGAGGTTGCTTGTGCATAGGAATGGCTACAAAGGCCGCAAATTCGGCCGCGAGCGGGACCAAAGGAGAGCCTTGATCAAAAGCCTGGCCAATTCTCTTATTTTAAACGAAAGCATTGAAACAACTTTGCCGAAAGCCAAAGAAGTCGTACCCTATACCGAAAAATTAATTACCAAGGCTAAAAAAGGCGGCTTACACGAGCGACGCCAAATCGTTTCCAGTCTGCAAACCGTAGCTGTAGCTCATAAGCTGGTTGATGAAATTGCTCCCAAACTAGGCGGAAGGAATAGCGGTTATTTTCGAATCGAGCGCACCAGCTTGCGCCGAGGCGACAATGCCCAAATGGCTAAAATAAGCTTCGTTGATGACCTTAAAGCTTTGCCGGAAGCAAAGCCGGTAGTAAGTAGCAAGCAAAAAGCAGTAAGCATACCAAAGAATACTTCATCAAAAACCGCCGGCAAGCCGGCAGTTAAAAAGAAGTCGGCTAAACCGGCTGTAAAAGCTAAAAAAGAGGCAAAACAATGAAGACTTATAGCGCAAAGCCAACCGAAGTAGTTAGAAAATGGTACCTGGTAGACGCCTCTCAGCTGCCTCTTGGACGATTGAGCACTAAGGTAGCAACCCTGCTTACCGGTAAAGGCAAGCCAACCTACACTAACCATATTGACTGCGGAGATTTCGTAGTAATAATCAATGCTTCAAGTCTTGTCGTCACCGGCAACAAGGGCAAAGACAAAAAATACTACCGCCACACCGGCTACCCGGGCGGCATAAAAGAAACATGGCTAGATAATGAGCTGGAAAAAAATCCGGCAAAGGTGATTGAAAAATCCATCCGGGGCATGCTGTCTGCGAATAAACTGCGCGCCGAGAGAATGAAGCGGCTTAAAGTATACAATGGCAGCGAACACCCTCACACCGGCCAGCAACCCGAAAAAATTTCTTTAATAAATAATAAAAATAAGGAAAAGAAATGAGTATTTCGTATATAGTATATAGTATTTCGGAAAATCTGAGCATCCGCTCTCTGGCGGATAGCTATCTACTATCTACTAACTACAATCTACTGAAACCGGAGGTTTCCCGATGAGTAATTATTTTTACGCATTAGGCAGACGCAAAGGAGCTACCGCACGCGTTCGTTTGACCACCGGAAAAGGCAATATTACTGTTAACGATAAACCGGCTGACCAATATTTTGACGCTAGCCAATCTTTATTGCACCAGCTGGACCGGCCGTTTATTGCGCTGCAGCAGGAAAACAAATTTGATATTTCAGTCAAAGTCAGCGGCGGGGGCCACACCGGCCAGATCGATGCAATAAGACTGGGGATAGCCAAGGCTTTAGTAGAACTCAACGAAGACTTTAAAAATACATTGCGGCGAGCTGAACTGCTTGGACGCGATCCAAGGGAGCGGGAACGCAAGAAATTCGGTCTTAAGGGTGCTAGGAAGAAACAACAGTTCACAAAGCGCTAATCTAACCCTAGATTTTGGCACATTTTGGGCAAAAACCTGCGATTCGCATTCGCCGTATTACAAATACAGCTCATTTACGATTCTCGCTTTTCATTCCAAACTGCACTCAAACTCTAAACTTATATACTAGCCTTGCGTTATAATGTATAAAATGAGTAAAAAACCTGTTATTTTGACTGGTTTGAGAGCCAATGCTGACCTTCATATTGGTAACTATTTTGGCGCCCTTTTACCGCTTATTGATATGGCTAAAACAAAGGCGGGGGAATACCGGATTAATTTGTTCGTCCCTGATCTTCATAGTTTTACTACGCCGATCGACCATTCTAAACTGCAAGAACAAATTATGCATAACTTAAAGTTGTTTGTAGCTGCTGGATTGCCCTTGGATAATAAAGATGTAAACATCTACCGTCAAAGCTACATCCCGGCTCATTCCGAGCTGACAGTCATTCTTAATTCATTTACTGGCTATAGTGAAATGGGACGGATGACACAATTCAAAGATAAGGCAGGATTCGAACATACATTAAGTGATAACGACATCAAAGAGCTTCTTTCACCTATCGCAAAAGGAGAAAATAAACCTTTATTACCAAAAGATGCCCATAGTTTAATTCGTGCATTCCAAGATCGCTCCGTATTTCCAGATACATCCGTAGGACTTTTTGATTATCCTGTGCTGATGGCGTGCGATATTTTGCTTTATGATGCGGTTTATGTACCGGTTGGCGATGACCAGACGCAGCATCTTGAATATACAAGAGATATTGCCCAGCGAATGAACTCAAAGTTTGGCCAAGAGCTATTTACTGTTCCGCACGAGGTTAAAAAACAGCATGAGTTTTTTGGTAAGGACCAAGGACTCCGGATTAAAGACCTACAGGATCCTGATAAAAAAATGAGCAAGTCTGACGAGTCGGAAAAGGGAATTATATTTTTAGGAGATAGGCCCGAAGAGGCTGGAAAAAAAATCATGTCAGCCGCTACGGATAATGTAGCTAAAGTTCAATACGATCCCGAAAATCAACCAGGAATTGCTAACCTGTTGCAAATTTATGGCCTTTTGTCAGGCAAATCGGCAGAAGAGGCGGCTAAAGAATTTGAAGGCAAATCGCAATACGGCGAATTTAAAAAGGTTGTAGCGGACCAAGTAGCAGAATTTCTAAAAGAATTTCAGGCAAAATTAGCTAACGTTGAAGAATCTGAAATCAAACAAAAATTGCAGGCTTCGGAAAACGAGATGAATAAAACGGCTAATGAAACATTGCTGCGGGTGCAAAAAGCCGTCGGACTGCGCTAGTGGCTAAACTGGACGACTGCATTAGACTAGACATGGCTGTGCATGCCAAAACACCGAGTTTAAGCCGTTCCTTTGCCCAAAAATTGATTAAAGAAGGCAAAGTAGCTGTCAATGAAGAAACCGTACTCTACCCGAGCCATAAAGTTAATCCGGATGATAAAATCACGGTTGATTATAGGCAAGAAAAAATCCCCAAAATAAACTTGCCTGTGATTCATGAAGATGGTGAATGTGTGGTTATTGATAAGCCTGCGGGTATTTTATCTCACAGCAAAGGAGGCTTTAATCCGGAGCCGACAGTCGCCACCTGGCTACAAAAGAGGCTAGAGACTAGAGATCAGAGATTAGAAAAAAACACTCTAAACTCTAAGTTCCAGTCTCAAGTCTCTAGGGAGGGGATTGTCCATCGGCTTGACAGGGCTACATCCGGCGTTATGATTTGCGCTAAAAATCCGCAGGCGCATATTTGGCTGCAGAAACAATTTTCTACAAAAAAAGTTATAAAAACATACTTCGCCTTAGTCGAGGGGGAAATGAACCCCAGCCAAGCCTTAATAGATTTGCCCATTGAGCGGAACCCTAAAAGCCCGCAAAGATTCAAGGTCAATCATACCGGAAAAACCGCTCAGACAGAATACAGGACTGTGAAACGATTTACTTACGGCGGCAGAGAGTTTTCATTGTTGGAATTGTCTCCAAAAACCGGAAGGACCCATCAGCTGAGGGTTCATTTAAATTATTTAAAAAAACCAATTTTAGGCGACACCTTTTACGATGGCCGATCAGCCGATAGGCTATATTTACACGCGGCTAAACTTGAGATAACCTTGCCTAATAAGAAGCGGCAGACATTTGTTTCTAAGTTGCCTGATAATTTTTTGAGACCAAAAGTAAATGACTAAACCGATAATTTTGCACCCGTCAACAAAAGTCCAGACTGATGCGCTGCTAACCAGTCTGAACCTGAATTCAATTGGTGTTTATGGCGGGAGCGGATCAGGCAAAGGCTACTTTGCAAGATATCTGGTAGAGAAAATTTTATATATCAGTCTGGATTCTAACAGTCCTTACGTAAAGTTTATTGACTGTTCAAACAGCGCTGGAATTGAGCAAATTCGCGAAATTAAAACATTTTTACAGCTAAAAGTTCCGACTGAAAATAAATTCTCGCGCTCTGTGGTGATTGAGCAAATTGAATTACTCAGTATCCCGGCTCAAAACGCACTGCTGAAAACGCTGGAAGAACCGCCGGCCGGGACCGTTATCATCGCTACGTCAGCGAACAAAAATAATATTTTACCTACAATTGTTTCCAGGTTGCAATGGATTAATTTGTTGCCGCTAACTAGAAATCAGCTGGACGAAGATATCTTTACAAGCTTCAATAGTATCGAGTTAGAGCGGGCATTTTTGCTTAGCGAAGGTAACGCCGGGTTGTTGATAAATTTTCTTAACAAGCCTGATTCTTACGCTGGTTTTGTGGCGGCAATTGAAGCGGCGAAAGCAATTCTACGAAGCACGCGGTTTGAAAAATTAGCCAAAATAGATTCAATCCTAAAAAGTGACGAGTATACGCTGGACCAGTTGCTTGCAGCCTTGGCTAAAGTTCTAAGATCCGTCATGATAAAAAATTCCCCCTCAGCGAACAGTCAAGACCTTACCGCTAAACTGGAACAGGTCGTTGAAGCTCAAGAAAATATGAAATATAATCCTAGCCATAAATTAATTTTAGTCAGTCTTTTTAACAATTTATGAGTATCATAAAAATGTTATAATTATCGAAAATGTATGAACTTATTTTAGTATCAATTTTTGCTTTTTTTGCTTACAGGGCGTTCGCAGTAGATCATGCAATAGATGAAGATGTGCCGCACAGAATTAGCGACAAGGTCGGCAAGCTATGGGATATTGTCCACCAAGGCATGAGAGATAACCGTTTAGTAAGAGCCGAAAAAGCCCTTTTAACAATCCTTAAATTAGATAAAAAAAACGCGGCTGCTTATAACCGTTTAGGAATTTTATACGCCAAGCAAAAGGAATTTAAAGATGCCATAGATTGTTTTGAGATAGCTTGCAGCATAGAACCTTCAGCCTCCAGTTTGCACAATTTAGGGCTTATCTACTATGAAACAGAGAATTATGAAAAAGCGGTTACCGCTTTTGAGGAAGCCATAAGCCTGGAAGATGGCATGGCGGCTAGACATATTGCTTTGGCGAAAGCCTTAGAGCATTTAGGGAACGATAAATTAATGCTGGAGCATCTTATAAGAGCTGCTGAATTGGAGCCTAGCCGTGAAAGCTATAGACTTTTAATTGAAGTTTATCGCAAGCGCGGCGAAGAAGAAAAGGCTGATATCCTAGAAGATAAAATAAAACGTATAAACTCCAATGCAAACGTTAAGTCACGTTTGCGAGTAAAGCGTCCCAAAAAAGTCGTAGTTTAAAGCATTATCTCAAAAAGTTTTAAGAAAACCAGCGCCAGAGAGGTATCATAACTTTTGCCCAGGATTGTGTTGAGCGTTTTGAAACTAATGAAAAGGTTATGACAATACCCGGTACGAAAAGAAATAAACCAACTAGAAAGCATGCCCAAAATACGAAACTTGGCAGCGAGAATAGAATAACGCCGCTTAAAACTAACAAGGCGGATCCTATTATAGATTGAATAACAGCAGTAAGCTTAATTACAGCATGACTAATGTATGAAGGCCGCTTTCTGTTTTCCATCCAAAACATTATATAGATTAAATCACACTTGCGAAAGTTAATTCATATTTCTAAAATAAACTCCGGGATTGAAATTACTGTTTTTGAGAACTGCTTATTATTGAGTTTGCGGGGGTTGTGGAGACACTTCCGCAGGGTTGCTGAATGATTGACCGCCAGGAACACGACAAACCGATGGATAACTTGCTTGAACCGGGTAGCCTTTATCAACACATTCTTGATAGCTCGAAATTGGAGAGGAGTTGTCTTCTCTAGTTTTAGGATCGTTATTTTTAGCTATAACCGCCACTGCGACAATACTTAAGATGACCACTGCTACAATTGCGATAACAATTTTTTTCATATTTAAGTAAAGTATACCAGGAATTAAGCATGCCAGAAATAACCAAACAAGATAAAACAGAGCTGTATCTAAATTGGTGCAGGATATCGCGTTCACTACGCGGCAAATTCAATCTCGATCAAATTTTTCTGCGTTTTTAAGTTTGTAGAGTTAAACCAAAAAGTATTACTTGCTTGAGCTGCCCGATTGTTTTTTACCCCTTAGCGTGGCTAAATTAAGGCGCACATATACGTGAGACAGGAGCTCATTGACTGTAAACGGTTTCGTGAGGTAATCGTCAACCCCCTCGGCGATACCGGCAACTCGTTCTCTTTCTCCGGCTCGCGCCGATAAGAAAATAATCGGCACTTGGATTGCTGCCGGGTTTTGACGAATTTTTGCTACAAATTCAAACCCGTCCATTTCCGGCATCATAATATCAGTAATTATAAGACTTGGCATTTTTTTCTCAATTGCTTGGAGCGCCATTTTGCCGTTGTTGGCAGTTTCTATAGTCAGGCTTGTGTTGTCGTTTAAAATCCGCTGGACATATTCGCGCATATCAGCATTATCGTCAACGACTAAGATTGTTTCTTTCCACCTGCTCTTAACTAATCTTTTCTTATCTATTTCTGCCTTAAGCTCATCAGCAGGCTTTTCAATCCACCCCTGCGCTTCGCCCAAATATGTTCCATGTTCGCCATTTGCATTGGGATGGCTTGGTTTATCAGACTTTATCACTTGGTCTTTTGGAAGATGGGCAGAACCAAAAGGTATTTGCACAATAAATGTGGTGCCTTTTCCGGAGATGCTTTTAGCGCTGATGGTTCCGCCGTGAAGCTTCACCAGCTCATTTATCAAGGCAAGCCCTATACCCGTGCCTTCAATACTTCGTGATTTAGCGTTTTGAACCCGGTGAAATCTCTCAAACAAACGCGTAAGCTCGTCTTTGGGTATACCGGTGCCGGTATCGGTAACTATTATCTCGGCATATTTGCCGTTTTGGCGGGCAGATACTTCAACGCTTCCTTTTAAAGTATATTTCAGCGCGTTTGATAATAAATTAAAGATAATTTTTTCGAAGTGGCCGGAGTCAACATAAACTTTTTTCTTCAAAGGCGGACAGTGGATTTTAAATGTCAGCTTTGCATCATCCATTGCCGATTGGAAAGTACTCGCCAACTCCTTAGTAAATTTGCCGATCTCAACCGGTTGAAAAGATGATTGGAGCTTGCCGGCTTCCAGGCTCGAAAGATCGAGCAAATTATTGACTAGTTTTTTGAGCCTCAGTGCATTGCGGTGGATTAGTTGCAGCTGCTCAAGGTGCTGCTTTGGCAAATTTTTGTCCATAAGACTCTGTTCAAGTGGGCTCAGCATGAGCGTCAGCGGCGTTCTGAATTCATGGCTTACGTTTGTGAAGAATTGCGTTTTAAGCTCATCAAGCTCATTCAGTTTTTTATTTGCCGCTTGCAGCTGCTTGTTTACCTTTTGAATCTCCTGAGCGCGCTTATACACTTCGAGTTCCATTTCACCGGCGCGCGTTCGTAGATTTTCGGCAATTTTAGCCTGCTCGTCATCTTTCTGCTTCAAATCTACATAATCTGTAACATCTTCAACGCGGTGAATAATATATTCCACCTCGCCTTGCTTGTTTAAAATTGGAGTGTTAAGAGGACTCCAGTATCGAATTTCAAAACCGCCGCCTTTAGACGCTGGACGCTGAATGTCATATTTTTGAACAGCCATGGCGTCAGGCTTTTTTTGCGCAATTGCTCGCTCTATTGAGCTTCTCAGATTAGAAGTACCAGTTGCTTTAGGATCAGACGGATTGTCAGGGAATACTTCAAATAATCTTTTGCCCACGATATTATTCCGGCGGGTCATAGTTGCCTTTAAATAAGCTTCACTAGCTGCTACGATTGTAAACTTAGGCGAATTGGCAGACAGGACCAAGAAAAGACCAGGTGCCGCCTCAAACAGGACCTGGAAGTCTACGCGTGGTATTTGCTTGTTGTTCATTTATTTTATTGTGCTAACTTACTCAAACAATATATATTGTATCTTCTGTATAAAACTATGCATAGACCTTCACGATGATAGATCCTAGAGAAAAAAATTACCAGAAACTATTTTCGCCTATCGGTTCGAATGTTCACACATTAAACCAAATAAAATAACCCACCGTAAGCGGGCAATATTATTTGGTACAGGGTGCAGTATATCGCGTGGCTTTGCCACACTCCTTCCTGCGATGCTCATCAATAGGGCTAGGGAACCTAGGCTAGGGGACTGTTCCTTAACAGATTATGGAATTACAGATTTGCTAACTCGTAGTCTAAAATAATTATTTGCAAATTCACTACCCGTTAAAGGACAGTCCCTTAGATTTTTAGATTTTCCAAGGAATGGTTTTAAGATTTGTGCAGCTTGATGAACAATGTTGGACTTTACTTTTAGTTATTCAACAAGTACAGCTCCACTCATAGTACTGGCATGTGCACTACAGTGGTATGGATAAAAACCATTTTCGCTGAATGTAAAGCTGTATGAAGCGCCTTGCGGCAGGCTGCGAGAGTTCATTCCAGGCAGGTAGGTGTGAGCCGGATGTGAGTCTGTATTAACGAAATGATCAACACCATCATTATTAACCCAAGTGATTTTTGTCCCACTACTAATACGAATGTTAGCAGGATTAAACTTGATGTCAGACATGTGAATTGTTATCTCTTTTTGCCCACGCAAGTCGGTGAAATCTGCTGCTAGCTTACTATCGACTGCGAATTGGAACGAACCATCATGACAACTGCCATCGGGCCAGCATGCGTTGTAGTTTATTGTATAGAGGCCATCTGGTGCTTGGGAATCTATTGTCCGTCGCATTGACAGCTTGTTTTGGTCAATCATGGTGTCGGCAGTGCCGTACTCTTCGCCATTCGACGTTATAGAGATAGAAGAAGGCTCGGCTAGATCAAAATTGAAGTCAATAACTACATTAGTTGGCACACCTGCCAGGGCAGCACTATGCGCCGGTGTATTAGATTCATAGTGTGCACTCTTCTTGGGGTTTTCAAAGGTAAATCCATCGGTAGTTGTGGTTTGAGATGGCTGAGTGGTAGATTGGTTATTGTCAGCGGTTTTGTCTTTGTCAAGCACTAGCCAACCGGCCAGACCAATCCCAGCTATGACGATAAGACTTAGAATAATTTTGATTAATCTACTCACACTCTAAATTATAGTCCTGCCGGCGCATATAACAATCAAAAAATTGTGGTGCAGGGTGCAGGATATCGCGTGCTTCGCACACTCCTTCCTGCGATGCTCATCAAGAACAAATAAATTTGATCTTGTCTGCGCTTCTCGTCCGCCGAACCTTCGGTTCTCATATCTCTACCGTATATACCAAATAAAATAACCCGCCTTTGACGGGTCATTTTATTTGGTGCAGCATCATCACTGAGGTCAGAACTAGTTTAGTTGCTTAGGCTCTGCTTTTTGGCAATTGGAATTTCAGTAGTGATCCAAACGTCATCATCTATGCATTGATAAGTAGTATGGTCGTATTCCTTATTGTTTTCGTTGGGATTATAGCTAATGTGCCAACGAACTTTTTTCATTGCTTGCTTACAAACGGGACACTTCATAATCTCATTATATCAATTGGGCACAAATACTAATAATGCTTATGGTTTTGGTGCAGGGTGCAGGATATCGCGTAGCTTCGCCACACTCCTTCCTGCGGTACTCGACAAAACCGAGCAAGCTCTTTTTTGCTCTTCGTTCCTCGTACACCGAACCTTTAAGGTTCGCATCATGCCAAACCAAACTAAAAACCCTCGATGTGAGGGTTCGTAGTTTGGTGC